>DAOWDR010000532.1 GCA_030638935.1 Desulfobacteraceae bacterium
CAATGCCAAGGCAGTGCTCGTGGTAGAAATGAATATGGGCCAGGTGGTCACCCAGGTGAAAAATGCAGTGGATAATCCAAACAATGTATTCCTGGCAAACCGGATCGACGGCCAATTGATATCACCATTTGATATCAAAACAGTCCTGAGAATGATCCAGGGCAAGGGGGTGTAAGATGAATGAAAAACCATTTGATTTTAAAGATTATGTAAGGGCTAGATTTTTCCCCCATATCTGGTGCCCGGGCTGCGGCCACGGGATTGTCCTGGGTTCTTTGCTCAGGGGAATCCACGAACTGGGGCTGGATAAAAACGAAATTGTCATGACTTCAGGGATCGGGTGTTCCTCCAGGATATCAGGGTATGTTGATTTCCATTCCCTGCATACCATCCATGGAAGGGCCCTCACCTTTGCCACCGGTGTCAAGCTTTCTCGTCCCCATCTCAAGGCGATTGTGCCCATGGGAGACGGAGATGCCCTGGCCATTGGCGGAAACCATTTCATCCATGCGGCCAGGCGAAACATTGATATCACGGCCATTGTAATGAACAATAGGATCTACGGAATGACCGGGGGGCAGTTTTCACCATTGTCCGGCATTGGCAAAAAAGCGACCACCGCCCCCTATTCAACCATTGACAACAATTTTGATGTTGTTGAACTGGCCAAGAGTGCCGGTGCCACTTTCGTGGCCAGATCCACTGTATTCCATGCCACTGAAGCCAAGAATTTTATCAAAAAAGCCATTATGCACAAGGGCTTTTCAGTTGTTGAAATTCTTTCCCAATGCCCCACCTATTATGGCAGAAAAAACAAGGAGGGGGATGCGGCCCAGATGATGGAAGGCTATAAAACCAATACCGTTAAAATCGGGTCAAAAAAGCTGGAAAAAAATCCCAACCTTATTCAGCGGGGTATCTTTGTCGAGGACACGGACAAGCCGGAGTATTGTGAGGCATATGACCAAATCATTGAGACCGCAATGAAAGGAAACGCATAATGGAACGTTCAAGACTTGTTTTTTCAGGCTCAGGCGGACAGGGCGTGATTACTGCGGCCATTATACTTGCAAAGGCTGCTGCTATTTTTGAAGGGAAAAATGCCATCCAGTCCCAGAGTTACGGGGCCGCTGCAAGGGGGGGAGCTACCAGGAGCGATATTCTGATTGCAGATACTGAGATTAATTTCCCCAAGGTGATCCAGCCCAATATCCTGGTCAGCCTGACCCAGGAAAGTTATAATAAATTTTCTCCGATTCTCCGGCCGGGCGGTCTTTTATTGATGGATTCAAAATATGTGACCATTGAAAAAAAGGTGGATGCAAAACATATTGCTTTGCCCATGTATGAGACGGTGATGGAAAAAATCAAAAAACCCATTGTCTTTAACATCTGTATGCTGGGTGCCCTCATCGGAATTTCCCAGTTGGTAAAACCCGAATCCATCCTCAAGGTTTTGGAAACCACCATTCCCAAGGATTTTATGGACATGAACAAAAAAGCCCTGGATCTGGGTATGCAAATGGGTGAAGCCCAGCGATAAAGCCGTATATAATTGTACTATGACGCCCGGTGCAAATTTGCACCGGGCGTTTTTTATTTTTTAGTTTTATTAACCGGGCCTTGCCCAGTCCCTGCTGCCGGAAACAGCTCCTCTATATTGAGTCCCTTTATCTTTTTAAGACAGCTTTCCAGTGCTTCCTGTTCAGAGCTGCCGGCCCCCTGGTGTTCCGGTTTGGCAACAATATTAACCAGGTTTGGAACGGCAATATAGTCCCCTGCCAGATTTCCCTGAATTTTCTGGTGAACATCAATATAAATCATCCTGCCTTTTCTGATCAAATTATACCGGGTAATCCGGGTTAAAATGTCATTTACGTGAAGTTCCATAGCATCTCCTTTTTTTAAGTTACAACTGCCACACTTCCCCATTGTTTTCAACATCTTTCTTCTTAACCTTTCCCTCTTCCCCAAAAAAAATATTGATCAAAAAATAAATTGGAGTAGAATTTTCACTTGACGGCTTTCAGATATCTGAATTCCAACACCTATTATCTGCAAATACTGCGGATACTAATCCAATTAATCGTGGAGGTAACAATACAATGAAAATGACCACTGAAGAGGCCTTTATAAAAGTTCTCCAAATGCATGGGATTGAACACGCCTTTGGCATTATCGGTTCGGCAATCCGACTTGTCTGCCACAGTGGTCAAACAAGAAGTCTATGATGCTTTTTTAAATGACCCGACAGATCCCGACACACGGCTCAATTATTTCAGGGATATCTCCACTTACGGAGGATGTACATCTGCCATGACAGCCGCCCTGGAAAGCACCCGGATAATTGAAGAGGAAAACCTGCTGGACAACAGCCTTAAAATAGGGGATTATCTAAATGAAAAACTTGCAATGTTAAAAAAATACAATGTTGTGGGCGATGTCAGGGGGCAAGGGACTCTTTGCCGGCATTGAGTTTGTAAGGACAGGGCAACCAAGGAACCTGTTTTTGAAGATCAAATGGCAGAGCTCATGGGAAATGTCATGGTTCAAAACGTGATTGTTGGAAAAACCAATTCCAGTTTTCACGGACTGAACAAATGAACTTTGCCCCCTGCCTGATCATCACCAAAGGACAGGTGGATACCATTGTTACTGCGGTGGCAACTGCCATCGAAAAAACATTTGGACAAAAACTTCAAACCATTACTTAAATTTAAGGAGAGATCTCATGCTTGTTGGAATCTTAAAAGAAATTAAAGTTTTAGAGAAAAGAGTTTGCATGACACCTGCAGGTGTTGTTGCCATGAAAAACAACGGTCATGACGTCCTGGTTGAAACAACTGCAGGCGCAGGAGCGGGTTTTACAGATGCAGACTATGTTGCTGCCGGTGCCACCATTGCAAAAACCCCTGCACAGATCTATGAAAAATGCGAGATGATAATGCATGTAAAAGAGCCCCAGCCCTCTGAATATGATCACATCAGAGAAGATCAGATTGTTTTCACCTATCTGCATCTTGCTGCGGATGAGCAGCAAACCCGCGCTTTGATCAAAAGCAAATCCATTGACATTGCCTATGAAACCATTGAAAAAGAAAATGGTTCCCTTCCCCTGCTCCTTCCCATGAGTGAAGTGGCAGGGCGTATGGCAACCCAGGAAGCTGCTAAATACCTTGAAATGCCCCAGGGCGGAATGGGTGTTCTTCTGGGTGGCGTAACCGGTGTTGAACCTGCCACAGTGGTTGTTATCGGTGGTGGTGTTGTGGGTATCAATGCAGCCAAAATGGCCTGTGGTCTGGGGGCAAAAGTATATATTCTGGACACAAACCTGGAAAGACTGGCCTATCTGGATGATGTCATGCCTGCCAACTGCTTCCCCATCATGTCCAATGCAGCCATCCTTGAAGAACTGGTCACCAGGGCAGATGCTGTCATTGGTGCGGTTCTTGTTGCCGGTGCCAAGGCCCCCAAACTGCTGACCCGTAAGATGCTTAAGAAAATGAAAAAAGGTTCTGTGATTGTGGATGTTGCCATTGACCAGGGAGGTTGTTTTGAGACATCCAAAGCCACCACCCATGCAGACCCCACCTATGAAGTGGATGGAGTTATTCACTATTGCGTTGCCAATATGCCGGGGGCTGTTGCCAGAACTTCAACCGCAGCCCTGACCAACGCCACCCTTCCCTATGCCATTGAAATTGCCAACAAAGGATGGAAAAAAGCCATGCAGGATAACAGGGAAATCAAACTGGGTGCCAATGTAATTAAAGGCAAGGTAACCTTTAAAGCGGTTGCCGATGCCATTGGTCTGGATTACACACCAATTGAAAATTTTCTTTAATCAAAACTGAAAAGGTTCTGGTTTTTGTTTAAAAAAATCAGAACCTTTCTTAATATCTGTAAAAACTCATAGAAAAGAGTATGGGATTACAATGCCCCATAGATCATATCATTGTATCCAATAAAAAAGGCATTCTTTGTCTTTACGGCCGGTGCCCGAAGATTTCCAGACCGACCCATGGAGGCCTTTAAAATTTCTTCCTTGTGTTCCTCATCAGGCCCAAGGCAAAGAACTTTTTTGCCCTTTCCAATATAGACCCTCGGCCTTGTCTGCATAAATTCCCAGGCCATTTCCCGGTCAATTTTCTCTTTTCTGGCATCGGATATATCCTTGGGCCGTATCCCCTTTTGCTCAAAATACATTTGAGCTTTTTTACAGGATACTCAGCCTTTCCGAATATAGGCCCATTCAATGTCCATACATCCTCCTTCTGGGAAAATTTAATTGGGTAAAAAACAAAACTATTGCCATGTCCAAAGAGCATCCAGGGACAAAAAAAGGGCTAACACTTTCGTTTTCGCCCATGGAGGGTAAATGTTTTTACCACAAACTCCCTGAATTCCCATATATAATCAATGGTTTTCTGGTTCATGGAATGGGCCTTGCTATCCCAGTTCACATAAATCATTGAGATGATCTTCCGATCAACAAATACAGGAAAAACGGCAAAACCAGAAGATTGCTCATTTTTTCCAAACCGTTCCATATACCAGGAAGGGATCTTTTTTTTGTATTTTTTCCCGTGGATGTCACTGACAATGGTATCACTTTTTTTCAGAACAGCGCTGTTAAATATATCAAGGCTGTTCTCCAGTTTGAATGTAAAGCCCTTAAGCAATTCCTGTGAATTATCCCCTTTGGCAAACCGGGCATCCATTGTCTGGGTTTCCTTTTTTTTAATGGCAATGCAGACCTGGTTGAAATAAAAACTTTGAAAAAGGATACCCACGATATTGGTAAAAATTTCATGGATACTGAGTTGGCTGTCCAGATTTTCCTGTAATTGTTTTAAACCTGCATTGAGGCTGTCCATATTTTTTATACCCGAAGATCTTGTTGTCTTTCCTGGATCTGGATCTACATTTAGGAGGGCTGCATGTTTAATCATCTTGTCCCGGGAGGTTTTGCCCAGTTCCAAAGCCTTTGACATGCCAATCTTCAGGATTCCTTCATATTTGCCGGTAATATCCATTACCTGTCCAATTACCTGATCATGGCCCTTGTCCAAGGGAATGTCGCACATTTCCCGGGTAAAGGCACAGGCATACCGGTGACGATTTCCTTCACTGATCCCCTCCCCCTTCACATCAAAATTTGTCACCGGCCGGGTTGCATTGACGATATTTTCCGGCAAATGGAGTTTTAAGGCCACAAGCCTGCCCAAATCACTATAGGAAAGCCCTAGTACGGATTTTGAAGCCGCCTGCAGGGAATGCTTGCCATCATCCATGGCAAGCTCAATTTGGATATATTTATCCGGGGCAAACAATGCCACAAGGTACTCACCCAAATCATAGATCATGGCGGAAATCTGGAGAGCATCTGCATCTTCATAACCGCCCTCAAGGGCAATCTGCCTTGCCATGATGCTCCTTTGAAGTCCTTTTAACGCTTTATCCCTTAAAATGTCGGCATTGGCAAGGCCTGTCATCATTTCATAAATCTTTAAACCGGCGGCTGCCGACCGGACCTCATCGGTGCCCAGAATGATCATGGCCTCTGAAATGGTTGAGATCCCTTTGCTTGAAAAATGGCGATAAAAAGATGAATTTACCAATTTAAGGACCTTTGAGGTTAATGCCATATCCTTTAGGATCACATCTGCGATATCGTTGGCCGAGGAATATTTCATGGTCAAGATTTTATTCACATTGCTGACCTGGCGAGAAAAGGACAAAAACGAATCCCGGGCCATCATTTTTTTAAAAATTGAATTTACAAAAAGGCTGTAATCAGAAGCGTCTGACTGAGTTTCCGCAACATCTTTGTCCCCGGCTTCCCGGCCCAGGGCCGGCAGGCAAATCGCATCCAATTCTATACCCGCATGGGGGGTATCCGTTGCATCCATTGGTACTCCATTCAAAAACAAGCTTGATAATAGTGATGATTAACCCATATAATACATTCAGCATAATAGACTTTATACTTAAGATTTTCAATTAAATTTTATAACAGGCCGGAACATGCACCAGGAAAAAAATACCGTAGATAAACTGGAGAAACGAATTTTATATCTAAGGTCCTGTTTTTCCAACTATAATATAGTTCGGATGCGGGAGGCATTGCGATATCTTGCCGGCCCGAAACTTGAACTATTCATAAAAATTCCCTTTCTCATCCATGTCAATCTGCCTGAGTTTCCGGGATACATTGATTCAGATATAACCGCCCACGGAATTCACAATTTTGAACAATCCGGATTTTATAAAGAAGTTCTCAAACAAAGCCTGTTACCGGGAAATGCCATTTCCCGGTATACGGCCATTGATCCTTGTGTACAAGGATTTTATCACATCGGCAGTCTGGGTACCTTTACCCAGTCGGCAGGATCTGATTTCGACTATTGGGTAATCATTGACAAGAAAAAATTTTCCGACATGCGGTATTACAACCTTGAAAAGAAACTGGACCACATCCTTAAATTCAGCAGGGAAAGCTATGACCAGGAAGTAACTTTTTTTATCATGGATCAGGAAGATATCCAAAAAAATTGTTATGCCCGGTTTAATGAACAAGAAACCCTGACGGCTCCAAAAATTTTTTTAAAGGAAGAATTTTATAGAACCTTTTTAATGATTGCCGGAAAAATCCCTTTCTGGACCATACTGCCAAGCCAAAGTGATACCGATACCTATACTGCCCTTGTTAAAAATATCTCATCCATTGCCCAGTTAAAACCCATTTCCAGAGAATTTATTGACCTGGGAAACATTGAAATTCCCGGACCCCAGGATATTATAAAAGGTCTTTTATGGCATATCTGCAAAGCCCGGTTTGATCCGGTCAAGGCCTTGATAAAGGCATCCATGATTTTTTCAACCGGCTTTGATCAGCCGGATCAAACAGGGCTTTTATGCGATGACATCAAGACAAGATATGCTAAAGCCGGCATTGATGATTACCACGCCGACCCCTATAAAATGCTTTTTGACCGGATACTTAGGTTTCACCAAAAGCAGGATACCAAGGGACTGAACCTGATAAAAAATGCTATATTTTTCAGGCTCTGCGGATATCCAAAGGTATCGCTGCCGGAAATTGGTTCTCCCAAACGACAATTGCTGGACTGGTATATCCGAAACTGGAATCTCAACCAGTCCCAGGTAAACAAACTGCTCTCCTACATCACATGGGCAGAGCCGGAAAAGCTGCTCCTTGAAAAAACCATCATCACCCGTCTGGCATTTATGCACCAGACGATTCAAAACAAATATCCCTCCACCCACGGAGATGAGGTCACTGACACGGAAAAAAGAAATTTTAAAATTCTCGTCCATAAAACAGAAGAACGTTTGAACAAGGCCAAAGAAAAAATCCCTGAATGTTCCACCTATTTGAAACGACAAAAATTTCAATTATTTCTTCTCCAGCAAAAACGGGCCGGCGTCTGGCATTTGTCCTGTTATTTAAACCGAGAGCCCCGGCCCCGAAAACTCCATGGGGCCCCGTCTCTTTTAGGCCTGTTGGGATGGATTCTTGAAAACCAGCTCTATGAACGATCCCAAAGCTCAATGAAAATTGATGTTCCTTTACACCTGTTTGAAAGCCATGCCCGTCCTGTGGACCCGGACAAATTGTATCTGCCTCTTCAGCCGCTCAAACCCTTATCCGATGATATGTTTGAAGATTCCCCGGCCTGGTCAAAATTGATAATTCTTCTGGTATACCCGGAAAAAAAAGGAAAAAACAAGTTGGAAAGGGCGGAATTTCTGGCCTTAAACACCTGGGGGGAATTATTTTTGGACACATTGACCCTTGACACAGACAAAAACATAGGGGATAGGTATGAAGATATCGCAATGAAAATTAATGGATACAAGGAAACCGGCCTGCGGTTATATTTTTTCCAATTGGCGAAGAAACATGATCCAGAGGCCGTATTTGAAATCAAGCAACACCTGGCTGCCGGATCTGTGAAGCAATATGGCCGTTCCGTTGGCTCTGGCAGAAACCGTCCAATGCTGGACAGATTATAGGAAAACTTATGCAAGATAAATCCATACTGGTGGTCAGTGAAAAGGAAAAAGAAAGAATAGATCTGACCCGAACTTTGAAAAAAATCGGATATGAAAAAATACTGTCTGTCCAAGGCGGAGGAAATGCATGGGCTTTTTTAAAATCAAAAAAAATCGACTGTGTCATCTCTTCCTATGACATGGAAGAGATGTCCGGGCTCGCCCTGTTAAAAATCCTTAGAAGGGAAGAATCCGTGGCGGATTTGCCCTTTTTTCTCACCAATGATGCCTTTACCAAAATCAAGGTGATACGGGCGGGACAAATCGGTGTGACCGGACTTTTTGTGATTCCCTATAATTGGAAAGGGATGAAAGCCAAACTTTCCATGGCCATTGAAAAAATCAAGGACCCAGTGGTCGTCCAGGTGGAAGAAAGTTTGGAAAAGGGAATTGACCTCATTGAAAAACAGGAATTCGCCAAGGCCCTGGAAGTATTTAAATCCCTTGTCAACCAAAAAGAAAATCCTGAATATTATTTTAATATTGGATATATAAAGACCTCCCAGGGAGAGCATAGTGAGGCCATTGAAGCCTTTTCCAAGGCCACCCAGCTGGACAGGCTTTTCGTCAAAGCCTATGAAGCCATGGGAAGGGCCTACAAGGCACTTGGCGATGCTAAAAAATCGGAAGAATGCCTCCAGGTTGCAGCTGAAATTTACATGGACACGGACAAACTAGGCTCAGCCGAAGAGATTCTCAATGAAGTTCTTGAAGCCGGATCAAATTCCCTAAACGTATTCAACACCCTGGGGGTACTCCACCGAAAAAAAGGGGATGTGGAACAGGCCTTGCGCCAATACAAAAAAGCATTGAAAGTCCACCCGGACGAACCCTATATTTATTACAATATAGGCCGGCTATACCTGGACATGAAAAATACAAACAAAGCCAAAGTCTATTTCCAGTCGGCCCTGGACAAGGACCATGGATTTGAGGAAGCCAAACAGGTAATCAAGGCCATTGACCTGGGGCTTGTGTGACCCTGGGTTCTCTTAACCCAGATAAAATGGATAAGTAACTTAACAAAATATTTTTTACCAAAAAAATGCAAAAAATATTTCTAAATTACTAAAGCCAGATGGGATGAATTTCATCCAAAAGATCCTTTGTGCACTGAACAACGGCAGACAGCCTGAAATACCGCAATGCCATGCCAAGGTCCAGGGTCAACAGCCGAAGATAGGACAGCTCTTGGTCTGATATTTTCCAGGGTTCTGAATGATAAAGCCTCAAAGCGCCTATTATTCTTCCCCTCAGATTAATTGGTAGGGACACAATGGACCGGATACCCTCTTTTTCCCCTTTTTCAGGGTATTGCAGACGATTACTGCCCTTTGTATCGTTTATGATCACAGGTTTGAGATTTGCTGCAAGCTTGATGCTCTTGTCAACAAGGATGGGACCTTTATTGACATATTCGATGCTCAATCCTTCAGTGGCAAGAATTTCCAGGGTTTCGTTTCCCGGGTTTACCACAAAAATACTGGCCCCTTTCACCCCCATGGTGGAAACCAGCAAATGGGTGACCAGGGAGCCCATTATGGAGGGATTATTTGCATCAAAAACAGTCTCCACAATTAATTTATATCTTTCAAGGTCGATTTTGTAATCACTTGACATATCTGCCTCCTGTAGTTGTTGATCTACCATTTTCTTAATTAACAATATGAACCCCGATCCCTCCCTCAACATGCCGGGTAACTCTTTTTGAAATGCTTCTGCTAAAATAATTGATAATATTACCCGGATTTCGATTCAACACAACCACGTCGAATTTTCCTCTCTTCCAAAGCCGGATGATATCATCGGCAATATCCTGCCGTACAGCCAGGTATAGGCAGTGGATATGGTCGCCGTTAAACCCGTAATTCATAAGCGCTTGCCTGGCTGCTTCCAAGGCTTGTTTCTCCTCATCCTGCCTCAATCTAAGGTAGGAGGTGTTGCGATTCACTTTGTCCATGATGGGGCTATTGCGGGTATCAATTTCCGGAACAGGAGTAAAGGCGTGAAACAAAGTAATTTCAACCTCTTTTCTTTTCCCATACCTCTGACCGACAAATTCAATGGCAATTTCATCATTCACCGTAAAATTATAGGGTATCAGTATATTAATCGGCATCCTGACCTCCTTTTCATAAAAATTTAAAATTGTTGCGGCAATGCCAAAAGACAAGTTCGTTCTGTGTCAACGGGAAATCAAACGCATATTAGAATGGAGCCGTAAGAATGATATAAAATCAGTGGGTCGTGATAAGATTAGATCCATATAACCTGGATACTATAAAATATACCAGAGACACCCTAAGTTGTAAATTGATTTACCTGTATTTTTTTATCTTTGTCCCGGAATTTGTCCCTGGGCAGACATTTATCCCAGAATATTTTTATTATGATTTGACAATAAATCAGACAAATTGATAAACTGGCACAAGGAATAATGCGAAATTG
This sequence comes from Desulfobacteraceae bacterium, assembly GCA_030638935.1. GTDB lineage: Bacteria > Desulfobacterota > Desulfobacteria > Desulfobacterales > Desulfobacteraceae > NBML01. The sequence continues at coordinate 10,528 of DAOWDR010000532.1, forward strand.
AAACTGAGTGGTTAATTTTTCGATTCGGTACTTTTCGATTCTACTTGCAGCAAGTTCTGTCAATTTTTTTCACAATTAATTGTTTTTATTAAAAAAAGGAGTTAATTATGGCAGTTTCCATTATTATCAAAAGATTGGTTAAAGATGAAACCATGGCCGCCCAACTATCCCCTTTTATTGTGCAACTCAGATCCCGTGCTGCTGTTCAGCCGGGATTTCTCACAGACCAGACCTTCAGTTGCCTGGACTGTGAAGGGGAGTATCTGATCATGAGCACCTGGCATACCCTGGAAGACTGGAATAAATGGATGCACAGCGAGGAACGCCAAGCCATCCAGCGCCAGATAGATGGATTGCTGGGAGAAAAGACCATTTACCGGTATTATGAACCGATTGTGGGCGGTATCATCCCCAGGTTTCATCCGAACCTGGTGGAAGAATAATTTAATTAACTCATTTATTCTCGGGACTTTTTGCACACTCTGTGGAAGTATCCCCGGACCCGTCGTCAGAGGTTAGGCCAAGATGTTGTTTCACCTGGATGATATCGTTGACTTCCACCATCCAGGTAGCATCCCCTGATAGCACCACCGGAACAAAGGATAGAACGACTTCGCACAAGCCACTCTGATCCTTTTTATATACGATTTTTGCTTCCTTGGGCAGGGAAACATGTTGTGAATGCCAATCCATATCAACATGGGTGCAAACAGAGGCAGCAGAAACATCAGAACTTAATACCAGCAACAAAAAAAATACCAAAATCCTTCTCATCTTCGATTGTCCTCTTCACAGGTTATTTCATCGATTCATCAAATTTTTTCGGGGCAATTCAATCCAAGAAATATTCATTTGTTAACGATTATAGAAGGGGATCACCTTACCTGCTACAGGGAGGATCAGGAGGAAGGCAACCAGAATGTCCTGATCAAAATGCAGGGCATGCACAAATACAAAAGAGCCCCTGAACAGAATATTGTTCAGGAGCTCTTTTATTTTTTCAAGTCACCAAGATGACTTTTTTAGCTAAGTAAAACAGCTAACTAAAGCACGGTTACATTTGTTGCAGCAGGACCTTTCTGTCCTTCTTCAATATCAAAGGAAACACGGTCTCCTTCATTCAGGGATTTAAAACCTGTTGAATTGATGCCTGAATGATGCACAAATACATCCTTTCCGCCGTCTTCTTGTTCAATAAAACCAAAACCCTTTGAGTCGTTAAACCATTTTACAGTACCGTTAGCCATATTGGCAATCTCCTATTGTAATAAAAAAAAATACAAGTTTCAAACCCTGGGCAATGCCTCTTTAATTTTTGGACGTACACCTTTAGGATGAAACCTAAGCGCTTCACAGACTACAGCGCAAACGCAACAAGAATATAGAAATGACGACAAAAGTCAAGCACTAAATTAATTAAATTTTTAATTGCCGCATGAAGAAAAGACTCAATGCTTGACGCATGTAAACCCAATGGTCTATACTTACCCTGATAATAATATTCTTTCAAAATTATTTACCCCAAGAAAGAATCGAATCCAAAATATTCTTTCTTGCATACTGAAGATCACCATGATTTTAGTGATAGGCGAAATTTTATTTGACCTTTTCCCGACCTATAAACGAATCGGTGGTGCCCCCTTTAATTTTGCCTTTCACCTGAAAAAGCTGGGGCTCCCGGTCCGATTTGTTTCCAGGGTCGGAAATGATATCCATGGAAATCAAATCCTGGATTTTCTGGAACTTAACCAATTTGATACCAAGGATATCCAAAGGGACCCTGAACATGCTACCGGAACCGTCGCCATTGACTTGGATAAAGATGGGAATCATACCTTTTCCATAATTTCCGACACCGCCTATGACCATATTGCCTTTGATAAAAACTTGGAGGCTCTCTGTCACAGGCCCTGGGATCTTCTCTATTTCGGAACCCTGATCCAGCGCACCCCAAATGGAGCCAAGCTGGTTCAAAAACTGCTTTCAAAAAAATCGAGAAAAGCAGTGGGATTCTGCGATATCAACCTGAGGCCTGATTGTTATACAAGGGCTACCATTGAGGCATCCCTTAAGGCTGCAGATATTCTCAAGCTCAACCAGGAGGAACTTGAAAAAATATCCGGTGATGAAAAAAAAGACCAAACCCTTGGGAAACAAGTGAGCAGACTGATGACAACCCATTCTCTGGACCTTGTGATTCTTACCTTGGGAGAACAGGGCAGCAAGTGGTTCACAAAAACAACCTCAAAACAAAGATCAGCAACCAGGAACCAGCCTATAATCGATACTGTGGGAGCAGGAGATGCCTATGCAGCCATGGCGGTTGCCGGACTCCTTTCCGGTCTTCCCAATACAGCTGCCATGGAGCTTGCACGAAAATTTGCAGGTAATATCTGCGGTTTCAAAGGCGCCCTACCGGACAACAATGATATTTACCAAAAATTCAAAGGGAGGCTTAAACGATAATGGATACCGGCAAAGGGCTTCATATTCAGATGTTCAGTATCCATGGGCTGCTCAGGGCCGAAAATATGGAACTAGGCCATGATGCCGACACAGGCGGCCAGATTAAGTATGTGGTTGAACTCTGCAATGCCCTGTCCCAAAACAGCAAAGTTGAACAAGTGGACCTTTTTACACGCCTGATCCGGGACAAATCCTGCTCTGACGATTATAGTCTCCCCACGGAACAAATCAATAACAAGTTCCGCATTATCAGGATTCAATGCGGGGGGCGCAAATATATAAGAAAGGAATTACTCTGGCCCTTTTTGGACGAATTTGTTGACAAAACCATCAAATTTATTCAACAGGAAAAAAAAGTTCCGGATCTTGTCCACGGTCATTACCCGGATGCAGGTTATGTTAGCCGGGAGTTGGCCCGGTTTTTCGGGATACCCTTTGTGTATACGGGCCATTCCCTGGGAAAGTCCAAAAAAAAACAACTCCTGAACCAGGGAATGGATATCAATGATATTAATAAAAAGCTAAAGATAGATCATCGGATTGATATGGAGGAAGTTATCCTCAAATCCGTTGATTTGATCATCACCAGCACCAACCAGGAAATTGAAGGCCAGTACGGTTTGTACCGCAATCGGACCCTGCCGAAATACCAGGTAATTCCTCCGGGAATAGATATTGAAAAGTTTCATCCCTATTACCACAACACCTTTTCCAGCAACAACAAAAAAGAGGAGGCTTTATTTGCCAGTGCCTCGGTCACCCGGGAACTGGACCGTTTTTTTCAACACCCGGACAAACCCATAATCCTGGCATTAAGCCGTCCGGACAAACGGAAAAATATAGGTGGCCTTATCAAGGCCTATGGCGAGGATAATGAACTTCAGGCCATGGCCAACCTGGCGGTTTTTGCAGGTATCAGAAAGGACATTTCCCTAAAAGAGGACAATGAACGGGATGTGCTGACCCGGATGCTTCTATTGATGGACAAGCATAACCTCTATGGAAAAATGGCCATCCCCAAAAAACATGATTTTGAGCATGAAGTACCGGAACTCTATCGTATTGCCGCCAAAAAAAGAGGTGTCTTTGTCAACCCGGCCCTGACAGAGCCCTTTGGTCTTACCCTTCTTGAATCCCTTGCCTGTGGACTGCCCATTGTTTCCACCCATGACGGCGGGCCAAAGGATATTATTTCCAACTGCCAGGGAGGGGTTCTGGTGGACCCCAAGGACTCTGCGGCCATTGCCCAGGCCATCAAGGATATCCTTGCACACCAGGACCTGTGGAATGAGTATTCAAAAAACGGAATCATGAACACCCGGAAGTTTTATACCTGGGAAAATCATGTAAAAGACTATGTAACTGCGATTGAGCGTCTCTGCCGGGAATACGGATCATCGGACATCCAGGTCAGGAAACCCAGCCACAGTATAGGATATCGGCTTTCAGATCTGGACCACATGCTGATCACAGATATTGATCACACCCTGTTGGGCGGGGACAAAAAAGAGCTTGCCGACCTGATGGAACTTTTGGAAAAAAACCGAAACCACCTGGGATTTGGTGTGGCCACGGGCAGGAGTTTGGAATCTGCCCAAAAGGTTCTAAAGGCCCATGGCGTAATGACACCGGATATTATTATTTCCTGTGTGGGCAGTCAGATCTATTATGGGAACGCCTTTTACCGCGACAAGGGATGGGAGACCCATATCTCAAAAAATTGGAAGCCCGGCCCCATGAGAGCCTGCCTTGAAAAAATTGATTTTATTCGCCCCCAGAAAAAATTGTTCCAGGGACCTTATAAACTCAGTTATTATATGGCGCCGGGAAAAGATCGTTTGGCTCGGATCCACCATGTTCTGACCCAAAATCGCTGTCTTTACACCCTTATTTATTCCCATGGCAAATATCTTGACCTGCTGCCATACCGGGCATCCAAGGGAAAAGCCATCCGATACCTAAGCTACAAATGGGAAATCCCCCTTAAAAATTTTCTGGTCTGCGGTGATTCAGGCAATGACGAAGAAATGCTACGGGGCGATCCCTGCGGAGTGGTGGTGGGCAATTACAGCCCGGAACTTGCTGTCTTAAAATCCAGTAAAAAGGTCTATTTTGCCGACCAATCCTTTGCCAAGGGCATTGGCGAAGGAATTTCCCATTATAATTTCATCAATCAAGCAAAGGGATAAATCATGGCACTTAAAAATAAAATCCAGTTGATTACCTACCCTGACAGTATGGGCGCCAACCTTCCTGAACTGCACTACGCACTTAGAAAATACTTTTTAAAGGCCATCGGGGGAGTCCATTTGCTGCCTTTTTACCCCTCTTCCTCGGACAGGGGATTTGCCCCCAAAACCTATGATGAGGTGGACCCGGCCTTTGGCACCTGGGATGATGTGGAAAAGATAGGGCAGGATTTTGATCTCATCATTGATTTCATGGTCAACCATATTTCCAGACAGTCTGTTTTTTTCCAGGATTATGTTGAAAAGGGTCCGGATAGCGAATATGCAGACATGTTCCTAACCTTTGAAAAACTTGCACCCAACAGCTTTATCCCTGACGAGGACCTGGAAAAAGTCTATACAAGGAAGCCACGCCCGCCCTATCAGCAGCTTGAGCGGCCCAACGGTACCCTGGAAAAAATCTGGTGCACCTTTGATTACGAGCAGATAGACCTGGACTATAATTCCCCAAAAACACTGGAAGTGATGCGCAAATTTCTCATACGCCTGGCCAGGAATCGCCCCAAGATGATCCGCCTGGATGCCATTGCATATACCACAATAGAATTGGGAACCAATTGTTTTTTCCTGGAACCCCAGATCTGGAAAATTTTAGAGTGGTTTAACGATTATGCATCTGCCTTTGACACGGAAATTCTGCCCGAGGTGCATGAACATTACACATACCAGTTCAAACTGGCAAAGAAGGGATATTGGTGCTATGATTTTTCCCTGCCCATGCTGGTACTCCACTGCCTGTATATGAAAACCACCAGACGGTTAAAATCCTGGCTGAACAAATGTCCCCGCAAACAGATCACTACCCTGGACACCCATGACGGCATAGGGGTGGTGGATGTAACGGAGTTATTAAACCAGAAGGAGATCGACCAGACCATAGACGAACTTTATAAGAATGGTTCCAATGTCAAAAGAACCTATTCCGGGCCGGAATATCAGAACCTGGATGTCTACCAGGTCAACTGCACCTACTACTCTGCCCTGGGGTGTGATGATGACGCCTATATTACTTCACGAACCATCCAATTTTTTACTCCTGGTATACCCCAGGTCTATTATGTGGGCCTTCTGGCCGGAGAAAATGATATTGAGCTGGTTGAAAAAACAAGACTTGGCAGAAATATCAACCGACATAATTATACCCTGGAAGAGATCAAGGAAGATATTCAAAGGCCTGTGGTGCAACGACTGCTTCGCCTCATGGAATTCAGGAACTCCTATCCGGCCTTTAACGGTGAATTCACTGTCATGAAATCCACAAACAAACAATTAATACTGGACTGGACCCATAAAAAATACACAGCCACTGTTTTTATTGATGTTGATGCCCCGGGTGACACCAAGATCACCTATACCGACCCTGTGGCATCCCGGGTAGTCGACTTTATTGTCTGATTTTATAAATTTTATTGTTTAAGCCTGTAATTGGGTTTTTGAAACACCTCAACCTCTTTCTGGCAAAGGGTTTGCCTACGAATACGAGCAGCTTTAATTCTGGCCTTTTCCACATTTTCTCCGGGAATCCTGTTTTTCAGATACCAATCGTCGGGGTTGGATAAAAACCCAATCAATTCCTGTTCAGCCTCCTGGGCGTTGCCACAGGATTTGATTAAACAGGGGGCAAATGCAGGCCCATATTTTCGCCGGGCAATTTCATCGGTCTGTTTTTGGGTATGTTTCCATAAATTATCCGGATCCAGCAAAATAATAGGTGCCAGAGGATTTTCATGGATCTTCATGGAGGTGATGGTAATAGCCAATTCTTCAGCGCTTCCATACCCGCCGGTATTGATAATGGGCAAGTTGCTCAGCTTCTGGAGATGGTCCTGCCGGGCCAGGCGCAGCCCCTCTCTGTATTTAATCAATCCGTCACAGGTGGTCAGGGATGCCTGGTGTTCCCCTTCAAGGTCAATGGCAATTCCCACACTCATGATATTATGCTGACGGGCCAGGTCATTGGCCTCTTTCATAAGCCCTGGGCCTCCGCCGTGGACAATCCCCATTTCATAACCCAGCCTGATGGCCAGCCGGTTGATAAGATCAATGGTAAGCTTATTGTCTGCTTCTTTTGTATGGGACCCGTAAAAAGCCAGCCAGTATTTTACCCTGTCAAACCGTTCTCTGTCGTCTGGTTCCATGAAACTACCATGGTAAAAACTATATAATTTATCCGTGTCGGAATCATAGCGTAAAAATTCACATCCTGAATGACCTGCATGGGTCAGTTTGATCATTTTTTTAATATAGTCATCCTCAAAGGAAGGATTGTTCATATTAATCAAAAAGGTTCTCAAGCCGCTGCGTTTCAAGGCATCAATGACTTCAAGGGCCGGAAACTGCCTTCCGATAAAGACCCGGGAATTCACTCCCCCCAGAACAGATAGTTTTTCCAGGGTTTCCTGAAATTTGTCCTCCCCGCCATCCAAAAGCTGTGGACGTCTTTTTCGATAGGTACTTTCAAGCAGGGCGTTCTTGATGATCTCAAGCTGGGCCTCACCATGGGGATTTAAGGCCTGGGGAATCTGGACAAAATTCCCCTTGTTAAGAATCATGCCCAGAGATTGATTTTCAATGGCGTTGAACAGATTGGAAACTTCAGCATTGGTTAACAGGTCGCAGAGTCTGTAGCCTTCTTTTACCTTGTTTTTTTCCAAAGGAACGGTCAAAGGATTCCTGGTTCTGAAAAACCGAATCCTGATCCGAATTTTATCCAGCCCAATGGGTTTGGTGCCGAAATGGTAAAGTTCCACCTGCCTGTCCCTGAAAGTCCTAAAGGGATCCAGCACCCGGGCAGGCAGGTGCTCTATCTTTTCATTTTCAGGTTCTGCCACATGGTCAATGATCCCGTAAATATCTCCCAGGGAAATCTTGATGGCCCCCACAAACAATTCCCCGGGGTTTAACCGGGTGGCTCCAAGGTCCAATGGCATTCTGGACCTGATACTACTCAAGGCGCTTCTGCCCTTTTTTATCACGGCATTTATGGAGGAAGGATTCATGGCAGAAGGCTCAAAACAATATTGATAGGGTTCCAGTTCCATACTGATATAGTCACAGGTTTTGCCGGTTAGAGGATCTTGTTCCTGACAGATTTCAAATCCTTCATAATAGCCTTTGCCAACCCTGCGCCCCACAAAAAGCCGTTTATGAAGATAATGGCGGACGTCCTGAATTCTCATCTCTGGGTCCATAACCACCAGCCGGCCGATTTCATCCCCTTTTTTAAAAAGATCCAGGGCATTTTCCAGCAGGGGATTCAGATTCCGGATCTGTCCCTCCATAAAAATATCAGATGCCTCAATCTGCAGCAATTGGTCAGGGGACAATTGGTCAGTCTTAATACCGATCTGGGCATTCCCGCTTCTTCCCGAAAAAATAAAGGGTTTGCCTTCCCTGACAGCTCCACAGATATAATCTGATACAAAGGGGAATAAAAATTGCGCCCTTAAAATTTTTTCCTCATTTTTTCTAGGATGAATGGCATTGATATGGCCATCCGGGCTGATGATCTGAGGTATTTTCATGGCAAGGTCTTTCCTAGGGGTTAAGAATCGGATAGGCCACAATTACAGATATTTTTTGGCACAGAATCAGAGGTCTGCTTTTTTCTTTGTATCATAATCATCAAAAAGCAGGGACAAATCTTCAATGGAAAGAGCTCTGACCTGATGGGGAAGCCATTTATATTTATCAATCAGATATCGGTAAACTGCATCCATGCCATGCAGGTCTTCATAGCCTTGGTCCTTTGCAATCTGCTCGCCCAACCGGGAAAAAACAGCTTTCATTTCTCCTTCTGCAACAAATAATCTTTCTGTCCTTTCCTGATATTCTTCGTTGATATCCTTTTCCATTTTACCCTCCATACAAAACGATTCAATATGATATGCAATTTCATGTCATCATGGGAAATTCTATATCCCAACAGGGGAAAGGTCAATAAGAAAGAGAAAGCACTGGGTCCGGCATATGGGATTCTACCGATTCTCCCAAACCTAAAATTGATTTCACCAAGCCCTTGAAATAATTTTTGTTTTCCCTTCACGGGCTTTATGGTGGATGAATTCCAGGCCTTCTAAGCAGAACCCATGATTACATCTTTTCAGATTTCATTTCTGCCAGGGGAATTCTGAAAAACAGAGAATAAAGCACCGGTACAACAATCAGGGTCAGCCCAGTGGCCACGAAAAGCCCCCCCATTATGGTGGCGGCCATGGAGGCAAAAAACGGATGAAAGAGCAAAGGGGCCATGCCCAGAATGGTGGTTCCTGCGGCCATGGTTACCGGTCGCAGACGGCTGATGGACGCATCCATAACAGCCTGGTACCGTGTTTTTCCAGCCCTAACATCTTCGGTAACCTGGTCCAGTAGTACAATGGCATTTTTCACCAGCATGCCGATGAGGCCTAAAAATCCCAGAATGGACATAAAGCCAAAGGGCAGGGAAAAGGACCATAACCCCAGGGTCACCCCGATAAATGACAGTGGAATGCACAAAAAAATGATCATAGCCTCACGCAACCCATTAAAAAGGCAGACCACCAGAACAAACATGCCCAAAAGACAAACAGGGAAAAATGCTTTGATAGAAGCCTGGCCTTTACTGCTTTCCTCGGACTCTCCTCCCCATGCAAGAGAAACGCCCGGGGGAAGGTCAAGGGCTTCAATACGGGACCGTACCGCAAGTTCAAGATCTTCGGCCTGTCCATAGGCCTGATCGCACTGGACCGTGATGGTGGGCATCCTGTTTCGTCGTTTCACCAGGGGCAGTTCCTCCACCAGCTCAAGCTTTTCTATCACCTGCTCCACAGGCACATATCGGTTCAGGACAGAACTATAAACCTGGATGTCATTGAAATTTGCCACCGAGGCCCGCTCATGGGCCGGGGGTCTGGAAACAATGGGCAAAATCTCATCCTGCTCCCTGTAAAGCCCCACGGTCATTCCTGAAAAATTCCATAAAAAAGTCTGGCTTATATCCGACCGGGAGATACCGGATCGACGGCCCCGGGTCTCCGTAAAAACCGGTTTAAGAGTTTTTACAGATTGCCGCCAGTCATCCCGGATATTAACGGCCATGGGAGTGTTGTGTAAAATTTGCTTGGCCTGATCTGCAAGTGTTCTTAGTTGCTCTATATCAGGTCCCCGAAACCTTGCTTCCACAGCATAATCCACGGGTGGTCCTTCCTTGAACCTTGTGGCCTTGAATTCGCTGCCCGGAAATTGGGCACCAATATATTTACGGATCTTTGGCAAGAGAGTTGTCACCTGGTTGTAGTCATCCACCTGGACCAAAAGCTGGCCGTAGCTTGTGTTGGGGGACTGGTAATTATAATTGAGAATAAAACGCAGGGAACCTTCCCCAATAAAAGAGGTCACAGATGTCACCCCGTCCAGGGCCCGGATATAGCGGTCTATATCTTCAATATCCTTGCTGACTTCATCAATATGGGTTCCTTCTGCCCGCCAATAATCCACAAAGAACTGATTTCGGGTTGAATCCGGGAAAAAATATTTTGGGACCTGTTGGAATCCAACCCCTGCGCCTGCCAGAACCAGGAAAAGGATGGCCAGGGTTATCCATCTTTTTTGGATGCAGGTGCCCAGGAACTTTCTGAACCACATATAAAACCGGGTGTTAAAAGGATCATCTTGGACTGCCAATGGTTTTTTAAGACAGAGCACACATAGCACCGGTGTGATGGTGATGGCCAAAAGCCAGCTCAATGACAGGGAGATGGTCAGTACATAGAAAAGAGACCTGCAAAACTCGCCTGTGGCCCCGGGGTTGAGCCCAACGGGCACAAAGGCCAGGACAGCTACCAGGGTGGCGCCTAACAATGGCCACATGGTGGTTGTTATAGCTGTTTTTGCCGCCTCTTTTTTTTGCATCCCACGGGCAAGGCTGATTAGAAAAACATCGGTTACCACAATGGCGTTATCCACCAGAATACCCAGGGCCAGTACCAGGGCTCCCAGGGAAATGAGCTGGAGGGTGATATCCATCAAAAACATACCAACAAAGGTTCCTAGGATAGTCAACGCCAGCACTCCGCCGATGAGCAGCCCGGCCCGAAGGCCCATGAAGATCAGAAGCAGGAGAATCACAATGGCAACCGCCTGGGCCAGGTTGACCATGAAATCGTCCAGGGATTCCGTTACCCGGGCAGCCTGGAAATTAATGAGATCAACGGCCATGCCTTGGGGTTTCATGGTCTCAAGATCTTTTAGACGATCCATGATATCGTCTCCCATGCGGACTACATTGCCCCCTTTTTCCGTGGAAATTCCCAGCCCCACGGCAGGCACCCCATTGAAGAGCATTTTTTGCACAGAAGGCTCCCGGTATCCCCGGAAGACCCTGGCAATATCTCCCAATCGGAATAGTTTGCCCTCCCCGCCTGCAATATAAAGATCGGCAATGGCCTTCTCACCGGAAATATCCCCTGTGGGGCTGAACCGAAGGTATTCGGGCCCGTGCTTAACCTTGCCCGCCGGTGCCACAAAATTCTGGGATTCCAGGGTGGCAAAAATCTGTGCCGGAGAGATACCCAGACTGGACAGGCGGGATCTTGAAAACTCCACATAGATTACCTCGGCCTGTTCTCCCCATATGTCAATTTTGGCAACCTCATCCACCAGGAGCAATTCTTTTTTCAGATATTTGGCATAGGCTTTTAATTCTTTGTTGGAAAAATTTTTACCGGAAATAGCAAAATAAACCCCGTACACATCTCCGAAATCGTCCTTAACAATGGGAATCCCAGCACCCGGGGGCAAAAAGCCCTGCACATCCTTTATTTTTTTTCTGAGTTCGTCCCAGATCTGGGGAATCTCATTTCCACCAAACTCAGGTTTTATTTCAGCAAATACAATGGATAAACCTTCCTGGGAAACGGATTTGACATAGTCCAGCTGGCCCATACTCTGGACAGCCTGTTCAATTTTATCCGTAATCTCTTTTTCAACTTCCAGGGCCGAAGCTCCGGCATATGAGGTGACCACCATGGCGGTTTTGATGGTAAAATCCGGATAGGCAAGTCTGCCGAGCTTCTCAAAGGAAAGTATCCCAAAGGCCAATATAAGAACCGCTAACAGGAGACTGATGACCTTTGTCTTGAGTATGGTCTGTGCTAAATTCATCGGTGCTATAATTTCCCTTGGGGTAATTCAAAATTCAAAGGCTGTCCCTGCCTGATAAATCCGCTTCCCTTGGACACAACCAGGTCCTTTGTACTAAGCCCGGCTGTCACAACCACATTTTCCTCACCAACAAGGGTTTCAAAGGTGATAATTTGTTTTCTGGCTTTTTTTGTTTGAGGATCCACCAGAAAAACCTGGGCAGAATTTTTAGACACACCCATAAGGCTCTCCAAGGGAATGACAAGCTTTGACAAATTTTTGTCCAGGGGGGGGGTATGGATGCTCACTTCGGCTGTCATACCTGGAAAAATCAGATCAGAACCCTTGGGAGTTACGGCAAACACGAATTCATAGGTACCCGTGGTCCTGTCTGCCCGGGTGCTGTATTGGACAAGCCGGGCTTGGAACCGTTGGTTTCCTTTGGTCAAAAACCTTGCCTCACAGATATTTTGTCCCTCCCTGTCCAAAAAAAAGTTCACCTTATTTTCCGGCACATCCACGGGAATTTCAATGGTGGATATATTGTGAAGACTCATCACAGGTTCTCCCTGGCCCACCATTTCAAATGCCTGGGGCAAACGGCTGGTTACCACACCGTCAAAGGGAGCTTTAAGACAGGTATCCCCCAAACGGTCCCTTGCGATTTCCAGTTGAACTCTAAGCTCTTCAATCCCGGCCCGGGCCGCTGTTATATCTTCCTTTCTGGATCCGCTTTTTTCCCTGGCAAGCTGTTGTTCCAAGGAGATGGTTTTTGTCCTAAGAATTTGAACGGCATTCCTGCTCCTGTCATAGGCCTGTTCAGACACTGCATTATTTTTTAAAAGAAATTCATGGCGTTTCAATTCTTTTTGGGCAAGGTCCAGGTCTGATCTGGATGCCTGGATGGATTGTTCAATGATAAGAACATCCTCTTTCCTGGCACCGGTTTGCATCTTTTGGAGATTGGCTTGGGCAGATTTGAGTTTGCTTTCCATGACATCAACCTGGCGCTGGTAATCCCTATCATCCAATTGCAATAGTAATTGCCCTTTTGTCACCTGGTCACCGGGGCTGGCATGGACCTGATATAACGGGCCTGAATCCCTGAAAAACAGTGTGGCATACTTGCTTGCACGGGCCCGTCCCGGCAGGGTAATCCCCTGGCCATTCTTAAGGTGCCAGGGATAAACCACGGCCACGGACCGGGCCGGATCGGCCGATGTCAGAGTGGATGCCGATACCAGCCCTGTTGGGTTTTCAGACACCCCATATTGCTGGGAAACCACCGCAACAAGACAGATCAACAGTCCGGATATTACCAGACCCCCTCTTATTTTTTTCTTCATTTCATATTATCCTTATTTTGGGTCATCCATTCCCGTGTTTTTGGAGTTGCCATCCCTGTCAAAAACGTCTGGATCACAAGCCCTGGAGCTTCATTTGGCGCGATATCTCCGCTTTGTACCTTTTCCCATGCCGCAAACACAAGGCTATCCAGGGAGGTGATCAACCAGGCCAGGGGAATATCTTTGCCAACCACGCCTTCATTTTTCAACTGGGCACACAGGCTCCCGGCCTGGTCCAGGTGTTTCTGGTAGGTTTCCATCACCCGGGGATTTTCATCCTTAAAGGGAATATTAAAATAGGTGGACACATTCAGGCTGGCCCCCAGGGGAATCATTTTTTGGACCATTTGGATCAATTTATCCCTTGCCGGGATATTCCTTTCTAAAATGGGCACGGCTGCAGAGTGCAATTTTTCACCTGCAGCAGCCTTTAATACGATATTCAAATCATTTCTGGATTTAAAATGCCGATAAATGGTTGCCCTTCCCACCCCGGCTGCGGTTGCTATCTCTTCCAAAGAGGCATTGGGATTCTGGGCAATGCAGTCAATGGCCTGCTTAACTATCCTGTCCCTGGTGGTTTCTGCCATGGTTTCTCCAATATTATTTCATCTCATTTGAGATTATATTGTCTCATTCGAGATGAAATAATATATCTTTTTACAATTTTGTCAACTATCACCAGCTTAAATTAAGAGCAATTATCTAATTTACAAAAATATACAATACAGTTCAACCGAACTGATATAGGCTGAATCCGATTAATCAAATCCGACCTACTAAAAAACAAGGAACAAGATCCAAATATTTGCTATCAAGTTTTAATATTTATTGATTTAGATCAAGTCTCTTTCGTACCGGCAGCGATATAAAAGATTTAATAATCATAAA
>DAOWDR010000029.1 GCA_030638935.1 Desulfobacteraceae bacterium
ACATTTATATGAAAGTCTCAAGCCTTTGTGGTGGCTTTTATCTCTTATTGTGGGCAAGCCCTGGGTGAAATACCAAGGCCGCCCGTGGCGGTTATTAAAAGATATTTGTATCTTCAACTATTCTCGTTAATACCAACAACCTCCTCAAACTCTTTTTCAAAAAACACAGACAGGGGAGGCGATTCGTCTTCATTAGCCCCAGGCGAATATTCAAAGGCTGCCTGGGTAATTTGAGCCACACTCTTAAACAGCCCAAAAACGTCTATATCGCTGGGGCATGCATTGGAACACTGACCGCAGCCGACACAGGCATGACTCATATGGGCCATTCTGGTGAGATGATAAAACACCGTATCCGTGGGCAGCTTGATAATCCCCTTTTTCTCTGCCCACTGATGATATTGAACCGGCTGATGATAAAACACATCTGTATTAAACACACACTCTTTACAATAGCATACCGGGCACATATTCCGGCAATTATAACAATTGATGCATTGATCAAAAAAAGCATTCAGTTTCAGGATACTGTTTGTCCCTTCTTCAACCTCTTTCACCATTGCCTGGTTTGCCTTTAAATTATCCTCTTTTATACGGGTCAATATCTCATCCCGTGTCTCGGTTATAGCAGCTTCAGGCTTACCCATGCTTTCCAGAATCTGTTTCCCAATATCGCTGCCTGATTCCATAACCAGGCCCTCTGAAAGATCAACACCGTGCAGGAGAATACTCATATCCGTATTTACGGGAAAAGGATTCTCACAGGTGCGGCAGGCGGAACTAAAAGAAAAATCGTTGAGTGTCTCATTCTTTTGGGAAAACACCTTCTCAATATAGGCATCATCATCCAAGGGACCATTATCCAAAGGACTGGTGTTCATATAGGCCGCATAATCAGTGGGCGTCAGGGCTTTGGGGCAATCCATGCCAATAAGAATCAAATCCTTTCTGGAGCCTTGCTTGAGCTTTATCAGTTCAATAAAGGCCCGCATCTCGCAGGGCCTTAACACAACAGCTGTTTTTCTTCCCGATTCCTTATATGAAAGACGGGATACCATCCTGGCCGAATTCATGGGAAAGGCAGGGTTCAATGGTATGGCATTCTCTGTTTGTGCCGGATCTGTCACAAGGGAGGGCATAATGGAGGTTGAATCTTTTAACCGAACCGGCGAAAAAAGAGCATCAATTCCCCGGGTTTCCAAAAGTTGTTTAAAAAACTGCTGCAACCCTTTGGTCAGACTATTATCTTCACGCTCTATTTTAATCATCATGGCAAAGATTTCCTTTATATCAATTAACCTTATTCAATCTTGTCTGGGAAGGCCCCATTTCAATTATTTGATCATTTAGCCGGGTCATGACTTCGGCAAATTCAATGCCGTCGCTTGCCCCGATCCAGGTTAACCGTAACCGATCCCTTTCAATTCCAAACCGTGGAAGTATTTCCTTTAACAGTTTGATCCGCCGTCTTGCCTTATAGTTACCATTGATATAATGACAGTCTCCGGGATGACATCCACTGATTAAAACACCATCAGCTCCTTCGAGAAATGCCTTGATCACATATTGAGGATCAACCATTCCAGTGCACATGATCCGGATCAGGCGGATATTTGTGGGATAGGACAATCTTGATGTCCCTGCAAGGTCCGCAGCCGTATAGGTACACCAATTACAGACAAAAGCAATTATGACCGGTTCAAATGGTTCCATTTTATTCTCCTTAAAAAATTCCGCTGATTTCAGCGAAAACCTGTTTTTTTGTAAAATGACGGCTTTGTGCAGCACCACTTGGGCAAAACCCGGAACAGCTCCCGCATCCTTTGCAGATTGCTTCATTGACAACAGACACCTGTCTTCTGTCGTCAAATTCAATGGCAGTATAGGGGCAAAGACTGATACATGTTTTACACCCCACACAGATATCCGGATCTATAAAGGAAATGGTGGGTGAGATATCAACCCTGCCTTTTACAGCAAGGGAGAGTGCTTTTACGGCCGCACCCGATGCCTGGGACACGGTGTCCGGGATATCCATGGGCTTCTGGCAGCACCCGCAAAGAAAAACCCCTTCGGTGGCCGTATTCAGGGGACCAAGCTTTGGATGCTCTTCAAGGAAGAATCCGTCCGCCCCCTGGTTGACGCCAAATACCCTCCCCACATCCCCGGCATCTTCCCTTGCCTGGATGGCTGTGCAGAGAATCACCATGTCCACGGGCACCCGAAGCAGTTCCCCTAGAAGCGTATCTTCGGCAATGGCAATCAGCTTTCCTTCCTCAGAAGGATTACTGGCCTTATCTGTAATCTGTGCCACTTTTCCCCGGATAAAAATGGTTCCCTCTTCCTGGCACCGTTTATAAAACTCTTCATACCCTTCACCAAAGCACCGCATATCAATATAAAAATCATAAACCTTTGTGTCCTGTCCCACTTTTTCCTTGATCAAATGGGTATATTTTAAGGCATACATGCAGCATACCCTTGAGCAGTATTCATGGTGATTGACATCCCGGCTACCGATACAATGGACAATGGCAACACTTTTCGGCGATTTTGTAAATTCATTGTTTTTATCGCGAATCAGAATTTTACCCCCGGTGGGGCCGGTGGCATTGCTGAGACGTTCAAATTCAAAGGCGGAAAATACATTGGCAAACCTGCCATACCCGAATTGTTTCAGTGGTGTTGGTTCAAGGGTATCATAACCGGTTGCAAGGATAATGCTGCCTGAATTTATCTGCACAATCTCTTCTTTCATAAGATGATCAATGGCCTTTGCCTCACATGCAGCCACACATTCCATGCATTCACAGCAGGTTGCACAGTTCAGACACCTTTGTGCCTCCTTTAGTGCCTCATCTTCTGTCAGGGTCGCTTCAACTTCCACATAGGATTCTACCCTTTTTTCAGGATCAAGAGATTGAACACAAACCCTTTCTTCAACCCTTATATTTAAAGGAATATCAGAATAATTATCCTTCCCTTCCTGACCTGTCCCATTGTCATTACCCGGAACTATTTCATCTATATCTGTTTCAATTTTATTTATATAGTTGTCAATACCAATGGCGGCCTTTCTCCCCTGGGCAATGGCTTCAATGAC
Organism: Desulfobacteraceae bacterium; assembly: GCA_030638935.1. Lineage (GTDB taxonomy): Bacteria > Desulfobacterota > Desulfobacteria > Desulfobacterales > Desulfobacteraceae > NBML01. Next base: position 3,104 of record DAOWDR010000029.1, read on the forward strand.
ACTTGCGGGCCCTGTTACCATATCCCCTCCGGCAAAAACAGTTTCCATGGTGGTCTGCATGGTAATTGGATGGGTTTTTATTCGATTATACTCTGTAATTTCAAGGCCGGGCATGGAATCTGCCCAGGACAGACCTGTTCTTTGACCAATGGCCGGGATAAGGGTGTCACATTCGATGATAAATTCAGATTCAGGGATATTTATTGGTCGCCGCCGCCCGGATGCGTCGGTTTCGCCCAATTCATTTTTAATACACTCTAAACCCGTCACCCTCCCATCCCTGGTGATAATTCTGGTGGGTGCTGTCAGATTTAAAATATTAATATTCTCTTCAAGGGCTCCGATAATTTCCTCTTCATAGGCCGGCATTTCCTGCCTTGTCCGACGATAAACGATGGTGACCTCACAGTTGCCGGTTCTTTTGGCGCACCTTGCGGCATCGATGGCCACATTGCCTCCGCCAACGATCATCACTTTTTTCCCGCAATTAGTTTCATGGCCAAGGTTCACATCCCGTAAAAAAGAGATGGCATCAAGAACACCCTTTATCGTCTCTTCCCCGGCAAGCCCGAGCGTGAGAGATTCATGGGCGCCCGAGCTTAAAAAAAACGCCTGAAACCCGTCCTGCTTAAGACTTTCAAATGTGATTTCAACCCCAAAGCCTGTGTTGGTAACAAGGGGTATCCCGTGGGCCAGGATATAATTGATTTCTTTATCAAGGAGATCCGGTGGCAGCCTATAGTCAGGAATCCCTGTCTTCAGCATGCCGCCGGGCACAGATAATTTTTCAAAAACAGTGACCTGGTACCCTTTGAGGCGCAGAAAATATGCTGCGGTAAGTCCTGCCGGCCCTGCTCCGATCACGGCGATTTTTTCTTTGCGATCTATAATTTTTGGAATCTCTTTTTGCTCAAGGTTTGCCCGGTCTGCTGCAAATCGCTTCAGCTCTTTGATGGCAATGGGCTTGTCCACCAGTTTTCGCCGGCATTCAGCCTCACAGGGATGGGGACAAACCCTTCCCAGAACACCTGGGAACGGGGCTTTTTCCATAATTAACTGCGCTGCCTGGTCATATTTTTTCTGGGTGATCAATTGAATATATCCCTGGACATTAATTCCGGCAGGGCAGGTTAATACACAGGGTGCCCTGTCATTTTTCTCAATATTAAAGGTAATGGGGATTGCCTGGGGAAATGACCTGCCTATGGCTTTTCTTGAAGCCATGCCCAGATCCCACGGATTTGGGATGGAAACAGGACAAGCCTTTGCACATTCTCCGCAACCTGTGCAAAGGGATTCATTTATAAAACGTGATTTTTTCCTGACATCCAGAGTAAAGTTGCCGACAAACCCTGAAACATTGGTCACTTCACTGAAACTGAGCAATTCAATATTTGGATTTTGCCCGACTTCCACCATTTTAGGCGTACCGATACAGGCGGCACAGTCAAGGGTGGGAAAGGTTTTGTCAAATTGAAGCATGTGCCCGCCAATGGTGGTATCCTTTTCAATCAGAAAGGCTTTGTGGCCTGAATTCCCGATATCAATGGCCGCCTGCATACCGGCAATGCCACCGCCTACTATCACCATATCCGGATGGACCCTTGAAGTTTTTGTTTCAAGATGTTTATGAAATTTGACCCTTTGAACAGCAGCCATTACAAGGTGCTTTGCTTTTTGGGTGGCAAGGTCTGGGTCCTCGGTGACCCAGGAAACCTGTTCTCGAACAGAACACATTTGAAAATAGTAGGGATTGAGACCTGCCCGCCTGCAGGTTTCCATGAATGTTTTCCCGTGGAGTCTCGGGGAACAGGAGGCAACCACTACACGGTTTAGTTTAAGTTCCCGTATATCCTTTTCGATCATTGCCTGACCGGGTTCCGAACACATGAATTTATAATCCCTTGAAACTTCAATCCCTTCAAGGGGCTCAACATAGTCCCTGACAGCTTCAACATCCACCTTGGCGGCAATATTCAGCCCGCAGTGACAAATGTAAAACCCGATTTTACAGGGTTGAAATTTCAAACTGCCAGACTTTCCAGGTGCAAACTTTCCGGACATGGATACCTCCGATTTAGTTTATTTTGTTATAACCTTTCCTTTCTTTCTAATCTGTTTTTCCCGGGGGAAGCTTAATAATAAATTCAGAACCAACATTTAACATGCTTTCTACAACAATGGTTCCTTTGTGTTTCTCAATAATTCCATAGGCCGAAGACAGCCCTAGTCCTACCCCGTAACCCTCATTTTTTGTCGTAAAAAAAGGCTCAAAAATAAAATTTTTATCTTCTGTTGTAATGCCCTTTCCATTGTCTTTGATAGATATAAAAACAAGATTTTCTTCCGGGTTAAAGCCTGCTGAGATTTCCAGAGCCCCGCCATTTTCCATGGCATCAATGGCATTAAAAATCAAGTTAATAATACATTGTTCAAGCTGATTAAAGTCTCCATAAAGATCTGGAACATCAGGCTCGCATTTCTCTTTTAAAACAATATTGCTCAATTCAAGTTTATGGTTGCACAGCAAAAGGGTGTGTTGAATCAATTGCCCTACATCAATGCTTTTTTCTTCCAGTTTTGTTTTCCTTGAAAATTTTAAAAGGCCGGAAACAAGGCCTGAACATCGCTGAGTTTCTGATTCTATGATTGTAAGATAGGATTTAAACTTTGTGGCCCGATTATGTATTTGGTCCTGTGCCCGATCCTGTACCTGGGCAGATGTTTGATCCGGCGAAACCTTTTCACCTTTTTCAATGATATGGATCATCAGTTTAATATAGTTTAAGATCCCGGACAA
>DAOWDR010000557.1 GCA_030638935.1 Desulfobacteraceae bacterium
AAAAACAAAATTCTAAAGTGAATACAAGGTATGCCGGGGAGTGGAGTATGGTTTGATCTGAGCATGGTTTTTTCTGTGAATGTATATTCATAATGCAAAGATATAAATATATATAATAGCGCTTAGAAAAATTTCAATTATTAGAAAAAATTCTAAATATAATTTGAAAAATCAATATAGTTTTTGAGGTTTCTCCCTTTAACTTTTTGCCGAATTAAAGTAAACGCTTGTTTTTACAAATGAATAAGTATTCAATTTACAATTGGCATAAAATCTGCTACAAGTAAACCGTGTTTTGTTTGTTTTGTTTATGTGATGAGTGTGCAGTTGATGTTGGAATAGGCTGTCCTTTTTTTTCATATAAAAGGACGGCGTTAAAACAATAAAGGGAATTATTTATATGAGTTTTCAAGCCAAACTTTCCTCAGGGGAATTTGCCGTACTCGCTGAGATGAACACCCCTAAGGGAATCGACATATCAGATCTAATTACCAATGTACGATATTTGAAATCACGAATTGATGCCATCGCCATTCCGGACATGGACAATGGTGTCATGCACATGAGCGCATTGGGCGGTGGAGCCCTCATGCGTCAGCAGGGAGTTGAGCCCCTGATCCACGTATATGGCCGGGATCGTAACAGGATGGCACTCCAGGGCGATTTTCTGGCGGCCCATGTGCTGGGTATCCACAATCTTTTGGTGGTCCAGGGTGAGGACATGGCTTTTGGAGATCACCAGGATGCAAGCCCTGTGAATGACCTGGATGAAATTGCTCTGCTCCAGATGATCGGCTCTTTGACCCGTGGCTCCGACATGGCAGGATTTGAGCTCAAAGGAGCCCCCGAGTTTACTATCGGGTGTGCCATCCCCTCCATAAGGGACGAGGCACAACTGAAAAAAGAAGTTGAATCTGCCCGGAAAAAGATTGATGCTGGTGCCCAGTATATAATGCTGCCGCCGGTATTTGATACCAACTTTTATGCCATAATGATTGAAGCATTCAAATCTTTAAATGTTCCGGTAATCGCCTCTGTTTTTCTTTTGAAAAACGTGGGTATGGCCCGGTACATTTCCATCAATGACCCCAATTCCCGACTCTCAGAGGACACCATCCGCCGCATTCGAAAAGCAAAAGACCGTGAGACCGAATGTATTAGTATTGCCGGCGAGATCATCCGTTCTCTCAGGCCTATTGCACAGGGAATAAAGATTTCAGCCCTTGGTTGGGAAGACCGGTTGCCGGCCATCCTGGATAGTGCCGGTCTTTAGGAAAACATAAATTAACCAACTTTCCGTTTCCATTTTGTATGGGGTCATACAGGTGACGGATATCCATAATTAAATTATAGGTTACACATGCAAAAGATTAATAAAAAAGACGATAAGCAGTCAGGCGAAGAACGTGTGCTTGTTATCGGCGGCGGTGTAGGCGGGATACGGGCAGCTTTGGATCTGGCCGAATCCCGGCGTGATGTGCTGCTGATAGATCAATCATTTAGCATTGGCGGTTTAATGACACAGTTGGACCGCACATTTCCCACCAATAATTGTGATTTGTGTACGGTTTCTCCCTTCTTGTCCGCAAGTGGCAGGGAACGTTATCTGGCTATAAAACCCCTGACCCGGCTTGAAAAACTGACCGGCGTTGCAGGGGATTTTACAGCAACCCTGGTTACAGAACCACGGTATATCGACATTGATAAATGTACCGGCTGCGGGGAATGTGTTCAAAAATTTCCAAAGGCAGTCCGGTTCACACCGGGCCTTGATCCAAGAGCTCCCACCTGTATGAGATACCCCCAGGCCACCCCCTACGCTTTTTCCATTGATATGGATAAGGTGGAGGATATTAGCCAAATTCAAAAGGTCTGCAAGGCCAATGCCATTCTTTCCCAGGACAAGGCTGAAAAGACCGATATCAAAGTAGGATCCGTGGTGTTAAGTGTTGGGGCGGAACTTTTTGACCCTTCTGTCCTGGACAATTACGGCGGCGGCAAGTATCAAAATGTTGTAACAGGCCTTGAATATGAACGGATCATGTCGGCTTCCGGTCCTTTCCAGGGAAGTCTTGTCAGGGTTTCGGATAATAAGCGGCCCAAAAAAATCGCCTGGATCCAATGTGTTGGGTCCAGGGGTATCAATAAGGGCGATGTCCCATATTGTTCCGGGGTATGCTGCATGTACGCCCTGAAAGAGGCCATGGTGACAAAGGAGCGCTTTGAAGAGGATATAGAAACCACCATTTTCTACATGGACATGCGAACCCATGGAAAAGATTATGAGCGGTATTACAACCGGGCAAAGGAGGAATACGGTGTCAGAATGATCCGTTGCCGTCCCCATTCCGTTGTTGAAAATACCTCATGCGATCTTTCCATTACCTATGCCCCGGAAGACGAAGCCGTCCACAAAACCGAAGACTTTGACATGGTTGTTCTTTCAACCGGATTCAGGGTAGGTGACACCACAATTGATCTTGCATCAAAACTTGGTATTGATCTAAACGAACACAATTTTGCCAAAACCGATCATTTTAATTCGGTACAAACCTCCAAACCAGGTGTCTATGTCTGCGGTGTTTATGAAAGTCCCAAAGATATTCCCGAAACCATGGTCCAGGCCAGTGCAGCCGCCGCCATGGCCTCTGCTGATCTTCCTACTATTCCTGCAGATGAAAAAATAGAAGATCTTTTTCCAATGGAAAGGGACGTGGCAGGGCAAACACCTAAAATAGGCGTCTTTGTCTGTGATTGTGGAATTGATATCGGCGGTGTGGTTGATGTTGAAAAGGTTGTAGATTACGCCAAAACAAATTCAGATGTGGCAGTTGCCAAGGCAGTCGGCCATGGCTGCTCTGCCGAATCCATGGCCGAGATTGAATCTTTGATTTTAGAACATGGGCTCAATAGAGTGGTCATTGGTGGCTGTTCCCCAAGAACCCATGAAAGTAAATTCCAGGATCTTCTAAAACGGGTGGGACTTAACCGGTATCTGGTTGAAATTGTCAACCTGCGGGACCAGAATACCTGGGCCCATATGGGCCAGCCGGAACAAGCCCAGGAAAAAGCCTATAAGCTGATGCAGATGGGTATCAGCGGGGTTCGTGAAAGCAGGCCCCTCCTGGACAATACCCTTCCCATGAGTCAGAATGCCCTGGTTGTAGGTGGCGGCGTTACCGGAATGACCTCTGCCCTGAAGCTGGCAGACCAGGGAATACGGACCTATCTTGTTGAACGGGCACCTGACCTTGGGGGACTTGCCAGATCCGTTCGTAAAACCATTGAGGGAGATGATGTAGGAGTCTTTGTGGCCGCTCTTGCTGAAAAGGTTATGGCCCATGAAAATATCCATGTTATGACCCGTTCAATCATTGTTGACCACAGCGGGATGCCGGGATTGTTTAAAACCGGTATTCAAACTGGGTTGCGCATGAATTATATGCAGATTGACCATGGGGTCACCATCCTGGCCACAGGCGCCCTTGCCAACCGGCCGAATGAATACGGCCTGGGAACCCTTAACGGGGTTATTACCCAGATGGAAATGGATTCTCTTCTGGAAGATGATACAGAGAAAATAGCAGCCATGGAACAGGTGGTCATGATTCAATGTGTGGGCTCCAGGGAAGAAAATAATCCCAATTGCTCAAGAATCTGCTGCCAGTCTGCCATGAAAAATGCCCTGAGGATCAAGCAGATCAATCCCGAAGCTGAAATTTTTGTTTTATACCGGGATATAAGAACCTATGGGTTTCAGGAAGATTATTATAGGAAGGCCCGAAATCTTGGTGTTAAATTTATCCGGTATTCATTGAAAACAAAACCCGAGGTCAGGGAAGAAGATGGCAAACTTTATGTCAGTGTCCATGACTTTATCCTGGGAGCGAAAATTGAAATTGAGACCGATTGTCTAACCTTGAGTACAGGTCTTATTGCAGATGACGAAACCACTGAAGATCTTGCCATGATGTTTCATCTGCCAAGGACCCTGGATCATTATTTTCTGGAAGATCATGTAAAATTGCGGCCGGTTGACATGGCGGTAAGGGGATTTTTTATTGCCGGTACCACACACTCCCCTAAAACCATAAGGGAAAGCATTACCCAGGCCCTGGCAGCTGCAGGACGTGCCCAGACCCTTTTATCTAAAAAGGAAATCAACCTGGGGGCAGCCGTTGCCAAAGTTGATCAAAATAAATGTGCATCCTGTCTGGTATGTGTAAGGGCATGTCCCTTTGACGTTCCTTTTATCAATGCCGATGGATATTCACAGATAGATCCTGACAAATGCCAGGGATGCGGTGTCTGTGCTGCGGACTGTCCGGCAAAGGCAATTCAGCTTTTGGCCTATGAAGACGACCAGATCATGGCAAAATTAGATGGCTTATTTGAGAGGGTTAACTAATGGAAAACTTTGAACCGGAAATTGTTGCATTCTGTTGCCATTATTGTGCATACACGGCTGCTGACATGGCCGGAAGCAAACGAATATCATATCCGTCCAATGTAAAAATCATCCGGGTGCCCTGTACGGGTAAGGTGGATGCGATTCATATAATGAAAGCCCTTGAAAAAGGGGCTGACGGAGTTTATGTGGCTGGTTGTCTTGAAGGGGACTGCCATTTTAAAAACGGCAATACCCGGGCAAAACAACGGGTGGATCGGGTGAAAAAGATTTTAGAAGACCTGGGGTGGGAAACCCAAAGGGTGGACATGATAAATATGTCCGCCGGAATGGGGGAACGATTTGCAAAGACCGCTATTGAATTTACCGAAAAAATAAAAACCCTGGGCCCGAATCCTATTAAACAAATTAAAACTGAAACCAAGGCCGCCAGTTAAATAT
>DAOWDR010000437.1 GCA_030638935.1 Desulfobacteraceae bacterium
AATTTTCCTGTTTAGCAGGTTTTTTTGGCCGGGCCAACCGGGGGCCCATGGTGATGGCTTCCACGGGGCAGTCCGCCGCACAGAATCCGCATCCCATGCAGACCGATTGGTCCGGCAGAAATGGGAAAACATGGCTGCTGCCCACTTTTTGCATATTGGCATCCAGGGCTCCGGCCGGGCAGGTGTCCAGGCAGATGCCGCAGGACATGCAGGTGTCCAGGTCAAATAAGGGCTTTTCCCAGTCTTTTTTTTGCACCCGTTCTGTCATCAACCCGAAATTGTCTTCCACTGCCTGGGAAGGGCATACCCTTCCGCAGGCCCCGCAGTCGATGCAGATGGTCCCATCAATTTTGTGAACCTCTTTTTTCTCACCGGTTACTGCATTGGTAGGGCAGATGGTCAGGCAGGCGGTGCACCCGATACATGAATCTAATATAAAATATGCCATGGTGTATGTCTCCTAGAAAAAAATTCAGGCAATTGAAGCAAGTTTATCAATACTCTCCTGGGAGGGAATTCCTGTTTCCCTGTCCCATTCAAATAATTCCCAATAATCTTTCATCAGGGTATCAATATCCACACTTCGGCCTTTGTTGGCCCCCCGGGTCTGGGATGGCAGTCCAAGGAGCCGGTCATTGACCCGGCTGTCCTTTGGTTGAAGGCCCTGGCGGATGTTAAAGGCCTGTTTTAGGGTCTGAATATTGGTACCCACTTCCATGTATTGTTCCGGGGTCAGGTGCCAGCCCGTGGCTGCATTGAGCCAGTCAAAAATCCTGATCCGCTTGGCGCCGAGGAATCCTCCGAACAGGCAGGCCCCTGAACCGTTCATCACATTCATGTATTGGGAATTGGCCTTTCCTATCCGGGCATGTTTGATATTTTTCTTGTACTTGCTGCTTTTCATATAGCCGGGTCCCATTTTGGGGACGGTTTTTACCTTTTTCCAGAGCTGGTACATTTCATAGTAAAGGCCGGCTCCGTTGGTATGTCGGCCCGGGGCCGGGTCCACGCTGTAATGGAGGGCAAATCCAGGATCATTTCTTGAATCATGCATGGCAGGCTCCTGACCTCCGGCATGGATGGCAATTTTGTCAGCACCGTTGCCGATGCGTTCTGCTGCCAGTTTTACCCCGTCTGCCAGGATGTCGCCGATCCCTTCCCGGCTGATCATTTTTTCAATGAGAAATTCAATGGCTTCGGGATCACCCCATTTGAGTTCCTGTCCCATTGTATCCTTTGTGGTGATGATTCCTTTTTCAAAACATTCCATGGCAAAGGCCACTGTGTGACCGGCGGAGATGCTGTCCATTCCGGCCCGGTTAAGCAGTTCATTAAGATAAAAAATCAAGTCCATATCCTTGTTCATGATGAAACCGCCCAGGGAGAGGACGGTTTCATATTCAGGCTTATGGGTTTCGGAAAATTTACCCGTGGTTTTACAGATACCGCCGCACCCCAGGGGGCAGGAATAACAATGGTATTTCTCAACCTCTTTTTTGATAAAAACATCGGGATTGGAACTGCGGCTCTTGAAAAATCCCCAGTCAGCACTGGAGCCCTTCCAGTTTTTAATGGGGGAATCCCCCATTTCAACGGACATCTGGTTCATGGATACAGTGCCCCATTTTCGCAGCATAATTTTGTAAAGAAGCCCGTCCTGGGTAAGAACAGCAGGCATTATCCGCATGAGAGCCCCAATGGGGGCGGTGAGAAATCCCGGGACAAAGGGGGGCTGGAACTGGACCCATTTGTTGCAGATCCGGCTTAATCGTTTGATCTCCTCTTTATTATGAACATGGATTCTCTGGGTTCCGGCCAGGACCACCGCCTTTAAATTTTTAGAGCCCATGACTGCCCCCAGGCCGGACCTGGCTGCGATACGGCCCTTATCCGTTGAAATGCCGGAGATCAGGGACATCTTTTCACCTGATTGGCCAATGCAGGCCACCCGTACATTTTTATTTACTAAAGTGTTTCCGCGATGGGTTTCCGTCCCCACTGCATCCCTACCCCCGATTCCTGTGGCATCACTCCACTCCATGGTGGTATCATCCTCATAGAGATAGACCGGGGTTGGGCTTATCCCTTTAAAAAAAAT
>DAOWDR010000620.1 GCA_030638935.1 Desulfobacteraceae bacterium
GGAGGCCTATCTGTTAATGGAAATTCTGGCAGATTCCGGCAAGGTGGCATCCATGGATTTGGTTGAGGTCAACCCCATTCTGGATGTGGCCAATAAGACGGCTGAGCTTGCTGTGGAACTGACCCTGTCTGCCCTGGGCAAGAGTATTTTGTGATTGACGACTATATCCTTTCCCTTAAAAACTATAAAGGGTTTGCAGGGGATATTGTCTGCCATAGAACCATTGCACAAAAGGCGCCGATCTTTGCAGATCCGGGTCTTAGACTGACCCACGATCTTGGGCCTCTGTTGGACAACCTTGGTATTGACCAGCTTTATATCCACCAGAAAAAAGCCATTACCATGATAAAGGCAGGTATTCACACCGTGATTGCCACCCCTACGGCCTCGGGGAAAAGCCTGATATACAATCTGCCAGTGGTGGATGGGCTGTTGGAAAATAAAAAATTCCGGGCCCTTTATCTTTTTCCCTTAAAAGCCCTGGCAAGGGATCAGCTGGATACGGTGCAGCATCTGCTGGCCCTGGCAGGTTCCCCCAGCATGGGATCTGGCATAAAATCGGGCACAAAATCCCCTGGGCTGACAGCTGCGGTTTATGACGGGGATATTACAGCCTACCAAAAAGCCAAGATCCGCAGGTGTCCGCCCCATGTGCTGCTTTCCAATCCCGAGATGCTCCATCTGGCCATGCTGGCCCACCATCACCTATGGGAAGATTATTTTGCACAATTAAAATATGTGGTGATTGATGAGGTTCATACCTATAGAGGGGTAATGGGTTCCAACATGGCCTGGGTGTTTCGGAGGCTGTTGAGAATCTGCCGTCTTTACGGATCTGAACCCGTTTTCATCTTTTGTTCTGCCACCATTGCCAATCCCGCCTCCCTTGCCCATAAGCTGACCGGACTGGAAGTTTCGGTTGTGGATGAACAGGGAGCACCAGCAGGACAAAAGGATGTTCTCATGATGCGGGGCCTTGAAGGAGCCGCTCAAACCGCCATTGCCCTGATCCATTCGGCGGTTGCAAGGCAGCTTCGCACCATAGTCTATACCCAGTCAAGAAAGATAACCGAACTCATTGCCATATGGGCCTCCCAGAGGGCCAAGGGCTTTGCCGACAAGATCTGCGCCTACAGGGCCGGGTTTTTACCCGGGGAACGGCGGGCCATTGAAAAAAAACTGGCCGCAGGAGAGCTGCTGGCCGTGGTCTCCACCTCTGCTTTGGAGTTGGGCATTGACATCGGGAACCTGGATTTGTGTATTTTGGTGGGATATCCCGGCACCATCATGTCCACCTGGCAGCGGGCAGGGAGGGTTGGCAGGGACGGTAAAAATTCCGCCATGATCCTAATTGCCCACGAAGATGCCCTGGATCAGTATTTTATCAACCACCCGGATATTTTTTTTAACATGCCCCCGGAAAAAGCAATTATCAATCCTTACAATCCCATTATCCTAAGGCAGCACCTGGCCTGCGCAGCCGCAGAGTTAAGCCTGAAAAAGGATGAATTTTTTTTAGAGGATCCAAGGATACAAAAGGCTGTCACCTCTTTGGAATACAAGGGGAAACTGCTTCGAAGCCGGGAAGGCGGTATCTGGTATTCTTCCCGGAAATCCCCCCACAGGGAAGTAAGCCTCAGGGGAACCGGCAATAGTATTCCCATTTTTCTGGAAGATACCAAGCAAAATATTGGAAATATTGACAAACACCGGTCCTACTTTGAAACCCATGAAGGAGCGGTTTATCTTCATGGCGGATTATCCTATGTCATCACCAGGTTTGACCATGAAAAAGGTGTGGTTGAGGCAAGGCGAAAAGATCTGCCCTATTATACCCTGGCAAGGTCCTCCAAATCCACTACAATCATCAGGCAATATGACTCCTGTAGGGTAGAAAGAACCCGGGTGGGTTACGGACTTCTTAGGATTACAGAGCAGGTGACAGGCTATGAGAAAAAACTTATTTCCAACGGAAAGTCCATTGGCATTATGCCCCTGGATCTGCCGGAACTTGAATTTGAAACCCAGGGGATTTGGATTGAAATCCCTGATAGGGTTAGGGATAAAATTGAGTTTGACCGGCTCCATTTCATGGGGGGTATCCATGCCATGGAACATGCGGCCATCGGTATCATGCCACTTCTGGTAATGACTGACCGAAATGACCTGGGGGGGATTTCCATACCCTTTCATCCCCAGACAGGCTGTGGGGCCGTCTTTATTTATGACGGCATTCCCGGTGGCCTTGGATTGTCAAAACAGGCCTTTGACCAGGCAGAAATCCTGCTGCAGAGGACCTTTGACGTTATTGCAACCTGCCCCTGTGATACCGGGTGTCCTGCCTGTGTCCATTCCCCGAAATGCGGCTCGGGAAACCGGCCCATTGACAAGTTTTCTTCCAAAAAAATTCTTGAAATGATACTCACGGACTCCGGGCCTTTTCCCCTGGATTTTTCAGATTCCATTGTTTTAAAAGGAGATCAAATGCAGGAAACCGGACAGTCGGATCTTACCCTTTCCCGGAAACCAGAATTAAGACCAGGTCAAAGATATGGTGTTCTGGACATTGAAACCCGGAGGTCGGCCAAGGAGGTCGGGGGATGGAACAGGGCCGAGCGCATGGGGGTCAGTTGCGCCGTACTCTACGATTCCGAATCAGATAGATTTCATACATTTTACCAGAAAGATATGGAGAAACTTTGCCAGCACCTGCAAAAACTGGATCTGGTGATTGGCTTTAATATCATCCGTTTTGATTATAAGGTGTTATCCGGGCTGTCCCCCTTTGATTTCCATGGCCTGCCCACCCTGGACCTTCTCATGGAGGTCCATAAAATACTGGGGTACAGGTTGTCCCTGGATCACCTTGCCCAACAGACCCTGGGCTGCAAAAAAAGTGCGGACGGACTTGCGGCCCTTGAATGGTGGAAACAGGGCAAGATGGAAAAAATCATTGAATATTGCACCCAGGATGTCCGGGTTACCAGGGACCTGTACAGGTTTGGCAATGAGAATCATTTTCTTTTGTTTAAAAATAAGGCAGAACACCAGGTGCGGATTCCGGTTCAATGGTAGGACATTTTACCCTTGCATTTTTCTGTGGTCTTCATTATAGATTCAACTTTATGATTTATTGTTTTAAGAATTAATACCCTTGGGAGGGCGGATGAATAAGTTTTTTTTAATATGTTGTGCAGTTATAATTGGCCTTACAACTGCTGACTATTCCTTGGCAGAGGAAAAAACTTATATTGGGTCTGAAGGTTGCAAAGACTGCCATGGGCAGCAATATAATAATTTTATGAAATATTCGAAAAAGGCACACTCCTTTGGCAATATAAAAAAAATGGAGAAAAAACTGACCAAAGAGGAATACCAGGCCTGCTTTGAATGCCATACCACCGGCTACAAGCAAAAGGGCGGTTTTATATCCGAGGCCCAAACCCCTGGATTAAAGAACCCGGGTTGTGAGGTCTGCCACGGGCCGGGCAGTCTCCATGCCGATACAGAAGATCCCGACGATATCGTCAGTGAAATAGCCATGGAAAGCTGCAATATCTGCCACAGTGAAGACAGAATCGGCACCTTTGATTTTAAACCGCTTTTATTTGGCGGTGCCCATTGATTTTTACGGAGGGAATTCATGTTCAAAAATTTGTTTAGCCTTATAAACAGCAGGTTGTGGCTTAGGATATTGATCCCGGTTTCCCTGAGTGTGATCCTGGTGATGTTTTTAACCATTTGGTACAATATTTCATTTCAAAGCAGACTGGGAACCGACCAGCTTACCACCCAGAATAAAATCATGGCCCGGGCTGTTGAGGGGGGAATGTTTGATGCCCTTGCCGTTGGAGATAATGATACGGTCAGGACCCAGTTTAAACGCCTCAATGAGAAAATTAAAGATTTGAAAGTCTTTGTCTATGATTTTAACGGGATAATCTCCTTTAGCTCGGAAATCAATTCCGTGGGAAAACCGATCAAAAATTATCTAGGGGAAGGGGCTGACAAAGATCTTGTTTCCATGTTAGAAACCGGTAAGGCTTCGGGGGCCTCTTTTCATCTGGCCCTGGAGGGTGAGGATTTTGTCATGGAAAGCGAGCCCATCCTGAACGAAGCCAGGTGTTTCCATTGCCACGGTCAGAAAAGAAATGTTCTGGGTGGGATTTCCGTATTTTCCTCCATGGAGTCAATGAACAAGAGTATCCAAAAGGGGAAAAATACCAGTATACTCATCGGGGTGGCAGGCCTTTGTGCCATTATCCTGTTTGTGTGGTTGTTCTTTCATTTTTTGGTTAATAAAAAGATCAAGCTTGTTCTGGATGCAACCTCCCGGATGCGGGAAAAGGATTTTACCCATGAATATGAGATAGAAAGGGGAGATGAAGTCAATCATATCCTTGCCAAAATAAACCTGGTCACCCAGGAACTTCGGCAGACAATCAAGCATATAGTGGATAATTCAGGCACTATTTTTTCTTCTGCAAATCAGTTGAGCCAGATTGCGGATAATTTGAATGTATCCAGTCAGGAAGCCTCTGAAATGACCAGTAGTGTATCTGCGGCAGCCGAAGAAATGAATGTGGGCAATCAGTCCATAGCATCTGCCATGGAAGAGGCCACACAGGCCCTTAACGTTATTGCCGCTGCTGTGGATGAAATGAGCGCCACCGTCAGTGAAATTGCCAAGGGTTCTGCTGAGTCAAAACAGATAACTGAGCAGGTAGTGGACGCCTTTGACAGCATCCTTTTGGCGGTTGAAGAATTGGGATCACGGGCCAATGATGTGGATCAGGTAACCGATGAAATTAGGTCCATTTCAGAGCAGGTTTCCATGCTGGCCCTCAATGCAAAGATTGAAGCGGCAAGGGCAGGGGAGGCGGGTAAAGGATTTGCCGTGGTTGCCCATGAAATCACCGATCTGGCCACTGATACCAGCCGGTCCACCATTGAAGCCGATGAAAAACTGGTCTGGATTAAGACCACCTCCAAGGAATTAATTGAAAAAGTAGGAGGCCTTGCTGACCTTGTTAAAAATTCAGATGATGCCATATCAGGCATTGCCGCCGCAGTGGAGGAACAGAACGTCACTACCCTGGAAATTGCAAAAAATATTAATGAGGTGTCAGATCAAATATCCCAGGTTAACCAGAATGTGAACCAGAGCGCCCAGGTGGCCTCGGAGATTGCACAGGATATAACAAGGGTTCAGGATGTCTCTGTCCGACTCCAGGAGAACAGCGGCAGTGTCAATGAGAATGCATCGGCATTGAGCCAGATGGCGGAAAAGTTTCTTGCCTTAATGAAGCAATTTAAAGTATAAAAATAATTTGAAAATATAGAAATTCTAATTTTCTCATTGGAAATGAATCAGACAAGCCCTGGCCCGTGTGGGTCGGGGCTTGCCTGATTAAATAATCGCAATCCTCCAATGCCTTTTCCTAAGATATCGATATGCTCTTGATAACTTTTGCCCTGGATCAACCTGCTTGTAAAAGGGCTGCTCCATTTCTTTTTGCCTCGATTGTCTGCTAAAGGTATCAAATCATTATGCGATTCCTGTTAAAATGCAGCAAAAAAACTGCTGTTGTAATTATCAACGCTGGGCTTTCTTGATGCAACAAGAACTCAACCCACGGTATTTATGGCCTATTTTATCTATAACCAATTATCCCATTTCAAAATGAAACAAAATTTATTTGAGTTTTTGTTTACCGCCATCTATGGGAAATAGATAAAATTTTTCCCGACTCTTTCACCTAAAGGGATTTGCTGCTTTTGAATTCATTGGGCATGGGTTGGTACGTAAAATGCTATTTATAAATTAGAACCACTAACAAATTAATATAGAAAGGAGATACAGATGAAAACCGGACTGTTAAGAACTCTTGAAACCCTTATGGTTGCGGTCACTTTTGCTGAAAAAAGTGAGCATGGATATGCCATTTGCCTTATGAATTCCGATATAAGGAAAAAAAACCAAATTTATTCCAAAAGGGATCTGAACAATCGGCCTGAAAACAGACCCCAGATGCGATTATAGTTTTTATTGATCAAGGGAAAGGAAAATGAAACAAGTTTTGCTTGCAATTAACGGTGACATTCCTACAAATTCAGTCTTTCAATACTCGGTGGACTTCTGCAAAAGAATTAGTGCTGAATTAAATATTTTGCAGTTTATACAAAACAGAAAAATTACTCATTGTATCTCCTCAACTAAAAACCGGGTGGGACGTTTGGGTAAATTTCTTGAAGCTTATTTTGCAGGGGCTGCTTTTGCAGAACAAGGCGTCTTTTATATGGCCGATGAATTTCTGTCAGGCGTATCAGATCCGTTAAGGGATCTGATCAAATTCAACAAAATAGGTGTGCCCTTCAAAGTGACCTTAAGCAATGGCGACCCTGAAACAGAATTATCAAGTTATATAGACAACCACCGGAAGATTGTTTTGATGATTTTTGATCCCTCAAAGGATATGGAAAATCAACCCAAAAAATATCTTGCAACGGTGGAACAGATTAAAAAGAAGCTCTATGTCCCCCTTGTGGTTCTAAAATCTTAGAACCAGATCCAGAACCTCATTCAACTCATTGGCGGTTACTATTCGGATATCTTTTTTAAGATCTTCAGGAATTATTGAAAGTTCTGCACTGTTTTTGAACGGGAAAATTATGGTTTTTATACCGGCTATTTTTGCGGCCAGCAATTTTTCCTTGATACCGCCCACAGGGAGGATTCGTCCGCCCAGGGTCAGTTCTCCTGTCATGGCAGTATCCCTTCTACATGCTCGGCCCTTCAGCAGGGACAACAATGCCATGGCAATGGTCAGGCCGGCTGACGGCCCGTCTTTAGGTATGGCTCCTGCCGGGACATGGATGTGAATGTCTTGCTGATGAAAGAAATCGGGTGCAAGCTCCAAGGTCTGTGTATTGCTCCTGATATAACTCAATGCAGCCTGGGCAGACTCCTTCATGACTTTCCCCAGGGAACCTGTCAGGATAAGTTGATTGGTTCCCATCATTTTCGTTGCCTCTACAAAGATGATTTCACCTCCGGTTTCAGTCCAGGCAAGTCCTGTTGAACAGCCTATCCTATCCCTGGCACCTGCAATTTCAAAATGATACTGGCTTGGACCTAAAAGATCGCCAACACTTTTTTCAGTAACATTCAGTTCATCGGGGTGGATTGTATTTTTAACCAATTTTCGGGCAATTTTTCTACAAATTGAAGCAATTTTTCTCTCCAGTTCCCTTAAACCGGCTTCCCTGGTATGTTCACGGATAATTTTTTTGAGTGCGGCCTGGGTAAATTTAAGATGAAACCCGGTTAATCCAGAGTCCTCTATTACCTTTGGAATCAAATGCCTTAGTGCGATATTGATCTTTTCTTCTATTGTATATCCTGACATGGAAATCACCTCGAACCTGTCAAGAAGGGGGCGGGGGATTCTGTCCATGGTATTTGCAGTTGCAATGAACATCACCTTGGAGAGATCAAAGGGAACATCAATATAATGATCAATGAACTGGGCATTCTGTTGAGGATCAAGAACTTCGAGTAATGCAGAAGCCGGATCCCCGTGCGCATCGCGACCCACTTTGTCGATTTCGTCAAGGACAAAAACGGGATTGGATGATTTGGCCTTTTTAAGGTTCTGTACGATCCTGCCCGGCATGGCGCCA
>DAOWDR010000316.1 GCA_030638935.1 Desulfobacteraceae bacterium
ATGGTGCCGCCGCCGGTCATAGACAACGGTATAGGAAGTCCCGTCAGGCAAAACGAGTTCGATCTCTGATCCCAATGGCAGGTCGCGCAATCCCGGATTTAGCAGCACGGGTCAGGCAGGGCCTGGACACACCTTCTGCTGCTGCATACCGGCATTGGGCCACATACATTTCCGTTTTTTCATCAAACGCAGCCTCGAATTGGTCCCTGAGGATTTCAATTTTGGTCAGAATTTGTTCATGCCGGGATGCCTTTTTCCGGATCAGGGTCTGGATGGTCTCATCTCCTTCCATGAGCTTGATGGCCATCCAGCGCAAGGGGTAGGTGTCCACAAGATTTGGTTCAGATATGAGCAATTCCTGAACATCCCTGAGATAAGATTCCATTTCCTTGTAATCCACCCGGACCGGGGACTGGGATTTTTTTGTGTCTGCAACAGCCTGTATGGCGGCCAGAAGGTCTTTTTTACCCTGGCCCCGATTCATGGTCGTGGCAACCACGGGAATGCCAAGTTGCCACGACAGGGCAGCCTGGTCAATGATAATACCCCGGTTTTTAGCCACATCCATCATGTTTAGGTTTAAAACCACCGGGATTTCCATTTCCAGCAGCTGAAAGGTCAGATACAGGCAGCGTTTGATATTGCTCGCATCCATGACATTGATTGCCACAGAGGGTTTGTCATGGATAATGAAATCCCTGGATACCCGTTCTTCGGGAGAATAGGATGTCAGACTGTAAGTGCCGGGCAGGTCAACCACTTCCACCCGGGTGTCACCATACCGGTACCACCCAACCATTTTATCCACGGTTACACCGGGGTAATTGGCCACATGCTGCCGGGCACCGGTCAGGGCATTGAACAAGGTTGATTTTCCGCAATTAGGCTGGCCGGCCAGGGCCACAAGCAATTTATCTGTCCCCATTATGTCCCACCTGTATGACCTCTATAAAATGGGCCTCATCATGGCGCAGGCTGATGCAATAGCCGTCTATTTCTACTTCCATGGGGTCCTCCATGGGGGCATTTCGAATCACTTTGAGTTCTAAGCCCGGATAAATTCCCATGTCCATGAGTCGGTATCCTAGCTTATTCTGTGCTGACAGCTTTTTAATGGTGCATTTATTGCCCGGTCTGAGTTCATCTAAAGTCATGTGCTTTCCTTATAAATTAAAGCCGATGGTAATTTATGAAAAATTAAAAAATTGGTCATCTTATTTTATTATTCATCTCTTATTTTGTTTGGTATATTTTAATTTTAATTAAATTCATTAAATGTTAGCTCTGCATAACATGATGGACATAAATGTCATGCTTGCATTATTTTGTCAAATGGTTTTTTAAGATTGTGCGATTACTATATAGAACACTGCTGCACAAGGTTAAGCAACGGATTCACACTTCCCAATATGAAGCGTTAAAAGCCGTAAATAAAGAGTTTATTTCGCTTTACTGGGATCGAATACCCTTCCAACGGCGAACTCGACCACCTATGGTCCGAGTAATGCAAGATTTCATCGTAGCCTGCTCTTGACTCCATTCATATAAACCTTGGTACTCATCAAAAAAATCTCTTTGAAAATTCTCAGCCTGACGTAATGATAATTCCACATCATAGTTGTCCAGAGCATAAGTCACCAGACCTGCTGGACCCATTCCAAAAGCAATCCCAAAATTGATAGCCTTTGCTGCTGCCCGTTCGGATGGCGTGATATCAGAGATACGTTTCCCTGAAATAATAGCGGCGGTTAAACTATGGAAATCAATACCGTCAATGAATGCATTAATCATTCTTATATCACCACTGATCTCGGCAAGAATCCGCAACTCAATTTGGGAATAATCAGCAATAACAAACTTTTTCCCCTTGCCAGATATGCATTGCAGTAACCTTTTTAACTTCTCTTATTTTCACTTTTAGTCAGAAAAAAATGCTGTGCTTGAATAAAGGACAAAATGATGAGTTCGAAAAACAGGTTGAAATCATATCTGGTCAAAATTCTATCAATTTAAACCGCCACTTTAAAAGTTTAATGAGATGGAATATCAGGCTTTCTGATTTAGAAACGATTAATTTTTCATTTACCTGGATCGCACTTGCAGGTGCCCTGGTGGGCTCAATTAATATTGTGGCGTCTTCAGGTACATCAACATTTGGTCATGTGATCACAATTGTTATGTATGTATTTGGGTATATAGAGAGTGTAATGACTTTCCCGCTATACTATCAGCAGTTGATACGACTTCAGGACATTGCTGGGCGACTGGGCTAAAAATTATATAAAAAGATGATAATTATGTTGGAATATTATATTTGGCCTTTTATTGGCATACTTTTACTATTATGGATTGCCTAGGATTTATTTGTTTGATTGTACTTGGTAAAATAGGATTGAATATTTCTTTACACAAATCTGGAACGTTGATATTGATGTAGTAGTCTATATTTTTTATTATTCCAAGTCTGGTACCATAACATTTCTCTTGATATTCAGACTTCTAAAATTTTGCATTAGGTCAAAACAATATGCCGCAAATACAAAAAATTGTCGACGTACAATTCAAAAATGGTAAAAAATCAAAAGCTATTGCAACAGGCAACAACGCTGCATGGATATGTGATTGAAGTCGATTAAATGTTGAAGCCTAACTCATGCGCCAAAACGAGATGGTGCAAAATGTTTTTATGGAGAATGAAAATTTGTTAGAGAAGCTTATAGCATTTGCTGAGAGCGGAAAAGGGAGACGATTGCTTAATGCTTTGAATAAAAAAGAGAATGTTTTGACTTCTATTGAGTTGGACGATGTTTTGAGGGCTTATTGTGAAATTGGTATGCCTAAGGAAGTTGAGATGTTGAAGAAAAGGAGAGGAATTTTGGGAGATGATCAGTATAATGCTTTGGCTGAGGCAGTTAGAAATAATTGTTGTTATGAGAAATATGATGACTTTGTGGTTTCTTTGAGGGATTTGTTAAGTAGTGGGATGAAAATGAATCCTACAAAGACGAATGTTGAAGGGTTGATTTGAGCTTCTTTTAGCTTTTATTGTTCTGAATACAACAGCCAAGGGACAAATCAATTTGATCTGAATGAGTCCAAAGATATTCCTTATTCCAAACCCCCAGAACACAAACACCCCGAATCTAATTCTTTATCAAATTAGAGGCTTGACCGAAATCATAATTAATTATCCCGGTATGGAGCATTTGAAAACCAGAATTTTTCAGATTCAAGGATATCAATAAAGTTTACCCCAATGATTTGAGAATGAAAAGCACTTGTATAAACCAATGTACTCAAAAACCTATTGTTTTAAACTGGATTCCTGGTGTCATATACTCTATAAGAGGAGATGATGAGACCGGATAACGCCCATATCGACCTCAAGGGACTGGTCCTGCTCATAATCCTTTGCGCCTCCTGGGGC
>DAOWDR010000450.1 GCA_030638935.1 Desulfobacteraceae bacterium
TATAGTATTTCTTACGATCTAAAACAACCCGGCCGCAACTACGACGATCTTTATAACGTCATCAAATCATCGAAAGACTGGGCTCATGCGATGGACTCATTATGGTTCATCAATACTACAGAATCAGTTGATGTGTGGTCAAACAGACTTCGACAAGTTCTTGATAAGAATGATTGGATTTTTGTGGTAGACATAACTGGGCAGTCTCGACAGGGATGGATGAAAAAAGTGGTTTGGGATTGGCTCATTAAGCAAGCACAGCGTTCTGCACACGTATATTAACTTTAACTTGATGGCGGGTCTTCCGAGATCCGTCATCAATTAACTTCAGTATCTTAATAAGGGAGCACACTTGGGTCAACTCAGTACACACTATTTACACACCCAAGTTTTAAATGGTGGCACGATCTTGCATAAGAACACCCTGCATGGCTTTATCAGAAAGGCTTTCAAGGGTTCTGCTCAAGCGTGCATATCGGACGTTAAACCGGCCTTTCACGCTGGCGACAGGGGTTCGAATCCCCTTGGGGACGCCACTTAAGAAACTAAAGGGTCTCGGCAAAAGCTGAGACCCTTTTTGTCGTTTGTGTCACCCATTCCCTTTATTGTAATCCATTATTTGATAAAAAAATTGACATGATTCTAATTCGGAAGTATATTTATTAAGTGTGGTGGGATTAATATTCCGAAGATTCATTCTTGCCATATTGAGGTTTCGGCCAAAATATTTTGTGTTATCGTGTAAGCGAGGGGAAAAAATGTTGACCACAACATCCAATATTATTGCTATAAGTGGATATCAGGATCAACAGAACGTTTTTACCAAAGTTGCAAGTAATGTCACCTCAAAAAATGATGATCCTTCTAAGAATCAAAATGATGAAGTAAGCCTTTCCCAAGAAGCCAGAGATCTGCAGCAGACTTACAAAAAAAAAGAAACAGTTCTGGAACAAAACTATACCCAAGAAACCCAGTTGCTGGAAAGAGAATTTATCCAAGCAAGAAACAGGCTTGAGGCTGAGCATAGCCAAAAAAAACGAGTCCTGAATATTAATTTGTATGCCTAAAGTTTGTTTCTGGAACGTTTCCCAATGGCAGCCTTCTTTTTTTTTATCCAATTTTAAAATCTATACTATTTTGATCATTAAATAATTTATTCTGAAATCAAAAATTAAGTTTGAAATTATTGAGAATCTTTACGATTGTTAACAATTTAGTGGATTGACTTTGGGGTTTCAAAGCCTATGTTTATTAGAATTATTGCAGATTTGCACATTACTATTCAATAATTGGAATCAAAAATAGCTTAGGACAGTTTCCCGGGGGTGACCTTGCCCCTGTTTTTGCAGGTGTATGATTTGGAGAAACCGCAGTATGGATGACCGGAAGGTAAAGCGAAAACTTGCTGCCATCGTTTCAACGGATGTCAAAGGCTATAGTCGTTTGATGTCCGATGATGATGTTGAAACAGTCAAATCATTAAAGGCCTGCCGCAGGATCATGGCACAAAAAATTGAAGGCCACCGGGGTCGGGTAGTTGACTCACCGGGAGATAATCTGTTATCGGAATTTTCATCTGTTGCAGATGCGGTCCAGTGCGCTGTGGATATTCAAAGTGCTTTGCAGGAAAGGAACCATTCCCTTCCCATGGGACGGAAAATGGAGTTCAGGATAGGAATTAATCTTGGGGATGTGATTGAGGATGGGGATCAGATCTATGGGGATGGACTTAATATAGCAGCCCGGATCGAGGGTCTTGCACATGGGGGCGGGATTTGTATTTCAGGGTCCGCCTTTGAACAGGTTAAAAAATTGCTTCCCCTGGGGTATGAGTTTATAGGGGAAAAATCCCTGAAAAATATTTCAGATAAGGTTCCAGTGTACCGGGTGCTCACAGATTCCAAAGATTCCGGAAAATTGATCTATGCCTGTAAACATGATAATCCAAAATTTCGGCGTAATAAGAGGTTGGTTATTGGGTTGGTTCTTTTTATTCTGATCGGTGGCGGTATGATTTTTCGAATGGGGTCTTCTGTTTCCACTCATCCTGTGCCGCTTAAAATCAGAGAAAAATTTATGCAGATGCATCTTCCGGACAAGCCTTCCATTGCTGTATTGCCCTTTATTAACATGGGCGAAGGCCCGGAACAGGAATATTTTTCCGATGGCCTAACCGAAGATTTGATTACCGATCTGTCAAAGGTGTCCGGTCTTTTTGTAATTGCCAGAAATTCTGTGTTTGCCTACAAGGATAAATCCGTAAAGATTGATAAGATAGGGCGGGAACTTGGGGTTAAATATGTGCTGGAAGGCAGTGTCAGAAAAGTCGGAAATCGGGTTCGCATCACAGCTCAGCTTATTGATGTAAAATCAGAGGGGCATATTTGGGCCGAACGGTATGACCGGGACCTGGAAGATATTTTTTCAGTCCAGGATGAGGTTCGCAATAAAATTGTTACTGCCCTATCCGTCGAATTGACCTTGGAGGATGAAAAACGGATGAGGGGAAAGTCTACCGCAGATCTAAAAGCCTATGATTATTATCTGCGAGGGCTGGAACTCTATGGCACCAAGACCAAAGAGGGGCTGGAAAAGTCAAAGGTTATGTTTCAAAAAGCCATTGACATTGATCCGGGATATGCCAGGGCCTATGCTGCCCTTGGGCATTCTGTCCTCATGGAATGGATCTTTGGATTTACCCCTGATCAGGCGTCCCTGGATGAAGCTTTGGAGCTGGCTCAAAAAGCGGTTGCCGCAGATTCCGATGAAAGTGCCGGATATGGATTGCTGGGCCAGGTTTATCTGTGGACCAAACAACATGACAAGGGAATTGCCCAAATACGGAAGGCCATCTCACTTGGGCCGAGCAATGCAGAATGGATTGCTGCCCTGGGCGAACAATTGACCTGGGCAGGAAGCTCCCTGGACGGGATTCAATATCTTGAACAGGCCATGCGATTGGACCCCAAATACCCGGCCTGGTACCTCTGGAATTTGGGCCATGCCCATTATCTGGCCGGGCAGTATGACCAGGCTGTTGATGCCTTTTTACGGGCACTTGTCAAGGATCCGAATTTCTGGCCTTCCCATGCATTTTTGGCCCTTAGCTACGACGCTCTGGAGCAGACAGGCAAGGCTGCAATTGAAATCCAGGAGGCCTTGGGTGCCATCAAAACTCAATCCATTTTTTCATGGGAAGAAAGGCTGCCCTACAAAGATCCTGAAAAAGCCGCCCAAATCGTGGGCCGCTTGAACGAGATGGGAGCCCATTAACGACTGGGGCGGTATTTCGATTGGCGGGGTGTTTGGCATTCTTTTTTAAGTAATTATAGCTGTTTATAAAAATACCGATATGTTGTATAATTCCCATTTTTTAAGTTAGAAATTTTCGGAGGTTAATATATGAAACCGGTTGTGGCCCTTCTTGGCCGCCCCAATGTGGGTAAATCCACACTTTTTAACAGAATTACCCGGACCCGTAAGGCCCTTGTGGATGATATGCCCGGGGTGACAAGGGACCGGCATTATTCAGATGCCAAATGGGATGACAAAGAATTTACTGTGATTGATACCGGTGGTTTTTTAACCTCGGATGATGATTATTTTGCCTCCCAGATTAAAGAACAGCTAATGGTTGCCGTGGAACAAGCCGATGCCCTTGTGTTCGTCATGGATGGACGTGCAGGCCTTTCCCCCTATGACCGGGATCTGGCAGATTTATTGCGCAGAGCGGACAAACCGGTTTTTTACCTGATAAATAAAATAGAAAATTATAGACAGAGGGATGAGCTGGGGGATTTTTATTCCCTTGGTGTTGATGAGTTTTATTATATCTCTGCCGAGCATGGGGTGGGGGTGGGGGATGTTTTAGATGACCTTGTCCAGGGATTCCCGGA
>DAOWDR010000738.1 GCA_030638935.1 Desulfobacteraceae bacterium
AGATTTGATTGAAGCCCTTTCTTCAAAACAAATCTGGGGCGCCGGTCTTGATGTGACAGACCCGGAGCCCATGGCAAAGAATAACCCGCTTTTATCCATTGAAACTGTCTGTGTACTTCCCCATGTTGGATCCGGAATCATGGAGGCCAGAAACGGCATGTCCAGAACGGCAGCAGAAAATATCATTGAATTTTACAAAACCGGGACCCTGCCCTATGCGGTGAACCCCGGTGTCCTGAAAAAAGAGCCTTGAAAAAATATGGCCCATTTTTCGGTAACAAAGATCAAAGACTGATATTAAAATTGAAACAAAAAATATAGGAGAAAGGCCGGACGTCATGCGCACATCAAAAATAATTCATACGGTAAGCTGCCATGCTGAAGGGGAAGTCGGGGATGTTATTGTTGGGGGCGTGGCACCACCGCCCGGGGAAACTCTGTGGGAGCAGTCCAGGTGGATTGCAAAGGATAAAACCCTTAGAAACTTCATGCTCAATGAACCCAGGGGCGGCGTTTTTCGCCATGTGAACCTGCTGGTGCCTGCAAAAAATCCCAAAGCCCAGATGGGGTGGATCATCATGGAACCCGAGGACACCCCGCCCATGTCCGGTTCCAATAGTATCTGTGTGTCAACTGTGCTTCTTGAAACAGGTATTCTTCCCATGGAAGAACCGGAAACAAAACTGACCCTTGAGGCGCCGGGGGGGCTGATCCAGGCAATTGCAACCTGTAAAAACGGCCATGTGGAGCAAATGACCATCCACAATGTTCCCTCCTTTGCCCACCAACTTTCTGTCCCACTGGAGGTGGCCGGACTTGGCACCCTCATTGTTGACACCGCCTATGGGGGGGATTCTTTTGTGATTGTGGATTCCCATGCCCTGGGCTTTGATGTGACCCCGGATGAAGCCCGGGACATGGCAAAGGCCGGCATTAAAATCACCAATGCAGCCACAGAGCAGCTGGGGTTTGTCCATCCGGAAAATCCATGGGACCATATCTCCTTTTGCCAGATCGCAGCCCCATTGACTGAAGAAAACGGTGTGATGGTGGGAAAAAACAGTGTGACCATTCAACCGGGCAAACTGGACAGGTCTCCCACAGGGACCGGGTGTTCTGCCCGCATGGCTATTCTGGAAAAAAAAGGTATACTTAAGGTCGGGGACCGTTATATCGGGGAATCTGTCATTGGCTCAAGGTTCCATTGTCAGATTGAAGGAAAAACCCGGGTTGGGAATTTGCCTGCGATTATCCCCTCCATATCCGGCAGGGCCTGGGTCACAGGCACCCACCAGCACATGCTTGATCCGGATGATCCCTGGCCCCAAGGCTACAAGCTTACCGACACCTGGCCAAAAATAACCTAGCTTGCACAAACTTTAAAGAGGTTAATTCAGATCCTCATTCTCTTTTTTGGTGATGGGGATCTTCACCACGGAAACACCTTCTTTGGTGAGTACTTTATCTTCTTCCTTGGTGGTGGTGCCACGGATATTCCTGTGTTCAGTGGCCCCATAATGCATTTTCAGGGCTTCTTTTGAAAAAGAGGTCCCAACATCTTCATAATTTTTTTCAACATACTCTGCTATTTTTTCCGTGAATTCGGCAAGCACTTCCTGGTTTGCCCGCTGGGCTTGCTGGACCTGGTTGGATGGAGCTGATGATCTCTTGACGGCTATCAGGGAAAGTTTTTGTACAATTGAGGTTGTTTCACAGATGGGACATTGTAAAAGGCCCTGCTCCTGCTGCTTCTCAAGATCCTTCTTGTCCTCGAACCATCCTTCAAATGTGTGTCCGTTCAGACATTCAAGATCAAATACTATCATATTAAATAATCCTGCTTACCCCTGTGGCAATATTATAGCAATAATCGCCCATTTTTTCATAATTAGAAACAAGGGCAATAAACAGCACACCCGAATCCACTGAACAATCATTGGCCCGTAAGCGCTCTATATGGTTATATCTCATATTCTCCCGCATCTGGTCAATTAAATCCTCATAGGCCAGTGCTTTCTGGTAAAACCCTTCTGATTTTTCGCTCATTTCATTGATCACAAGGTTAAAGAACAGATCCACCTGGTTGGAAATCTCCATCAAATCCTTTTTGGCAGTGTTACTGAACCCTATGTTATTGTCATAGATTCTTTCCAGTATTTTAGAAACATTTTCCATGGAATCCCCCAACCTTTCAATGTTGTTGGTGATTCTCATCATTTCGGAAATTTCCTTGGCCTCGGGTTTGTTTATCTCGCCCTGGGAGATGGTGGTCAGATATTTAATGATAACCTTCTGGAAAGAATCTAAATGCTCCTCTATGGCCTCTCTTTCGCCTAAAATATCATCATCACGCATCTGGAGGCAGGTGGATGTCTTTTTCAGGTTCATATGGGCAAATTTTGACATTTGAATAATTTCACCCTTAACCGTGGCAAGGGCGCCTATGGGAGAATCAATAAAGGTTTCATCAAACTTCGGCAG
>DAOWDR010000742.1 GCA_030638935.1 Desulfobacteraceae bacterium
ATAAACATCAATATTAATGATTGCAGATATTGAAGGACTCTATTCCACCTCCTCCCATGCCATAAGAGATCCTGAATTTTTTAAGGATTGTAAAGGCATAAAGATCTTTCCCCGGGTTGAGGCGGTGGGCATCAACCGGAAGGAAAGAAAATTAAACATCCGATATCTTGATGACGACAGAAAAGAGGAGATGGCCTATGACAAACTGGTGATTGCCACAGGGGCCACCCCCTTTAGGCCGCCCATTCCAGGGGCGGACCTGCCCCGCGTATTTACCGTATCCAACCTCCACAGTGCCCAGGATATCAAGGAAATTCTGGCCAAGGGCCAGGCTGCAAAAGCGGTTGTTATCGGGGCCGGAGCAATTGGAATTGAGATGGCCGAAGCCCTCACCGACCTCTGGGGAGTTGAAACCACCATCATCGAGATGGCGGATCAGGTTTTGCCTGCTGCCCTGGGAAAACATGTTTCAAAAATTGCTGAAAACCAGCTTGAAGAAAACGGGGTTAAGGTGATTCTTTCAGAAAGGGTGTTGCGCATCAATGGCCACCCCAAATCCGGAGTGACCTCGGTGGAGACCTCTGTGGATAGCCCCGAGGGAGTCCTGGACTGTGATCTGGTGGTGATGTCCGCAGGCGTACGGCCTAATACCAAATTTGCAGCAGAAGCAGGACTTGCCGTGGGTAGTTCAGGAGCCCTGCTTGTTGACCGGTGCATGCGGACAACTGATCCCCATATCTATGCCGGGGGCGACTGTGTGGAGTTAAGAAACCTTGTAAGCGGTGAAAACATGACCATGCCCCTGGGGTCTCTGGCCAACCGCCAGGGAAGAATCATTGCCAATAACATCCATGGCAGGGCAAGCCAGTTCAAGGGAACGGTGGGAACCTTTTGTATCAAAGTATTTGACATGGGAATTGCCACAGCCGGCCTGACGGCAACCCAGGCAAAAGCCAACGGGTTTGATCCAATCCATGCCATAGTGGCCCAGCACGACAGGGCCCATTTTTATCCCGACTCCCAGATGATGTTCATCACCCTGATTGCAGATGCCAAAACCCGAAAAATTCTGGGAATCGAGGCGGTAGGACACCAGGGAGATGCGATTAAGGCCAGGGTGGATGCAATTGCTCCGCTGTTTCAGACAGGTCTTGATGTGGATGATGTCTGTGTACTTGAAACCGGTTATGCCCCCCCCTATGCATCGGCCATGGACATCATAAACAATGCCGGCAATGTTCTGGACAATATTCTGGAAAAAAGGAATATCCCAATAGATGTGATGGATTTTCTAAAAAAATTCAAAGCAAAAAAAATCCGAGTTCTGGATGTAAGGGAAGAAAAAGAGGCAATACCCCTTATTGAAAAATATAATGATTCCTGGATCTGTATTCCCCATCCGGAACTTAGAACAAGACTCAATGAGGTGCCAAAAGATGAGCCCTTGTGCCTGCTTTGCGGTACTGGTGCACGATCCTATGAATGCCAGATTATGCTCGCCCAGAACGGATTTACCAACACAAAAAATCTCCAGGGAGGAGCTGCCATGCTGGGTGCCGCAGCCCCGGAATTTACATAAAATCATTTAGCCCGCTGCAAACGGGATTGTGCCAAATAAAAGAAGGGTCCCCAAAAAAAAGGGACCCTTTCCATTTTAAAAGGCAAATTAAAAAACTAAAGGATTAATTCTGGATGGCATCCAGTATCCGGCCTATAAAGGTTTCATGGTCCCAGGAATCGTCATGGGTGACCCCCAACCTGACCACCACCACATCCCTTGAGGGAATGACTGCCACGATCTGGCCGTTGAAGCCGCCGCAATAATACAGATCCCGGGGCAGTGAAGGAAATTTGCGATTCTTTGGATTGTCTTTGTCACCTGCATTGAGCCAAAACTGGGCCCCATATTTTCCCATGGGGGCATGGGGCGTGGGCCGGGTGGAATAGGTAACCCAGTCGTCGGGCAAAAGTTTCTCACCATCCCAGACACCTTCATTTTTTAAAAAAAGTCCGAAACGAGCCCAGTCCCTTGCCGTGGCAAACATATAAGAGGACCCAACAAAGGAACCAGAGGCATCCGGCTCTATAACTGCTGAATAGGCCCTGATTTTATCAAAAAGGCGTTTCCTTGAAAAGGTGTTAAAATCTGCCAGGCTGCCGCCCACCTTATCTTTAACTATCCTTGCTATCATATTGGTGGTGCCGCTGGCATAGGACCAATGTGTATCCGGGGCATACTTAAGAGGTTTTGCAGCGGCAAAATCCGCCATGCTCCTGGAGGCGTAAAGCATATTTGTTGCATCCTTAAACGGGCCATACACCTCTTCAAACTCAAGGCCTGAGGACATGCGAAGCATCATATCAAGGGTAATTTCATTTCTTGGTCCGTTTTTCCAGTCATCAACCAAAGCCTTTGCATGGATATCAAGGATCTGATCTTTCACCAAAATACCCACCAAAGCATTGGTCACACTTTTAGCCATGGACCAGCCAAGAAGCGGGGTATCTTTTGTAAATCCCGGTGCATAATGTTCCCCAATGATCCGGTTACCAAAAACCACCACAATTGCCTGGGTATTTCGC
>DAOWDR010000119.1 GCA_030638935.1 Desulfobacteraceae bacterium
AGCTGCCGCTGCCGGCATAAACAAGGCCGGGGGTAAGGCCGTGGCAATGGCCTGCCATACCGGATAGCCCGACCAGATCCAGGCCATGTATGAAAAAATTGAAAAAGAATATAAAGGTCTTGATATCCTGGTGAATAATGCTGCCACCAATCCCCATTTCGGTGAGATGATAACCGCAGATGCAGGGATCTGGGACAAGACCCTGGATGTGAATATCAAAGGTCCTTTTTTCATGATCAAATACGCAGTGCCTTTGATGAAGGATAAAGGCGCCATTGTCAATGTTTCATCGGTAAATGCGGTCAGGCCGGGAATGTTCCAGGGAGTGTATTCTGCCACCAAGGCCGCCCTGGTAAATATGACCCAGACCCTGGCAAGGGAACTGGCCCCCAAGGGAATACGGGTAAATGCCCTTTTACCCGGGCTCACCGACACCAAGTTTGCATCGGCGATTATCTCTTCTGATGAGATTTGCAACCATGCCGTGTCCCAGATTCCTTTAGGCCGATATGCCAAACCCGAAGAAATGGCCGGGGCTGTCCTTTATCTGGTATCGGATGCCGCCTCATTTACCACCGGCGCAAGCCTGGTTTGCGACGGGGGGATGCTGGTCTGATTTAAAATAACAGGGTGTAAATAAAAATTTTATAGGGGGAGAAAAATCCATGTCCCAATTTATTGCCGATCAAAAAGAGATCGATTTTATCCTTTATGAGTTGTTCAGGGTAGAGGAGCTGGTCAAGAAGGATAAATTTGCCGATTTTTCAAAGAAAAGCTTTGACATGATCATTGCCGAAGCCAGAAAGCTTGCCCTGAAAGAGTTGCTGCCCACCCTGGCTGACGGGGACCGCCAGGGGGTGCGGTTTGAAAACGGCAGGGTAAAAGCTCCGGATTCCTTTCACAGGGCAAGGGATTTGGTCCGAAAGGCCGAGTTGACCTCTCTTCCCGAAGATCCCAAATGGGGAGGCCATGGCCTTCCCTATCAAATTTCCATTGCAGTCATGGACTATGTGGTGGCAGCCAATTATGCCCTGAGCGGTTACACCCACATGGGCCATGGTACAGGAAAAATGATTGAACTCT
Organism: Desulfobacteraceae bacterium; assembly: GCA_030638935.1. Lineage (GTDB taxonomy): Bacteria > Desulfobacterota > Desulfobacteria > Desulfobacterales > Desulfobacteraceae > NBML01. Next base: position 1,084 of record DAOWDR010000119.1, read on the forward strand.
ATGGCACAGACCAGTTGAAGAATCTGTTTCTGGAAAATTTGTACACGGCAAAATGGAGCGGCACCATGTTGCTCACCGAGCCCGAGGCGGGTTCCGATGTGGGGGCTTTGACCACCAGCGCCAAAAAACTTCCCGACGGCACCTGGTCCATCACGGGAAATAAAATTTTTATCACAGCCGGAGAGCATGACCTTGCTGAAAATATCATCCACCCGGTTTTGGCCCGCATTGAAGGGGCTCCCAAGGGCAGTGGGGGTATTTCTATTTTTATTGTGCCGAAAATCTGGGTCAATGAAGACAAGAGTCTGGGGGAATCCAATGATGTAGCCTGTGTGGGAACTGAAGAAAAAATGGGGCTCCACGGCTCTGCCACCTGTTCAATGGCCCTGGGAACCCGGGGGCAATGCCGGGGATTTCTCCTGGGAGAGGAAAACAAGGGGCTTAAAATTATGTTTCACATGATGAATGAGGCCCGGCTGAATGTGGGGTTCCAGGGCAGCAGCAGCGCTTCCTTGGCCTATCTTTATGCCCTGGATTATGCAAAAAAACGTGTCCAGGGCAAGGATCTTACCCAGCTTAGAAATCCCGACGCCCCCTCCCTCCCCATTATCCAACACCCGGATGTAAGAAGAATGCTTACCTGGATGAAGGTCCATGTGGACGGGATGAGAAGCCTGATCTACTATGTGGGATACTTGTTTGATAAACAAGAGCTTGCCGCAACTGCTGAAGAAAAAGAAGCGGCAGATGAGATGATTGGGCTTTTAACCCCTGTGGTAAAGGCCTATTGCGCCCAGCGGGGGTTTGAAGTCTGTGTCCAGGCAGTACAGGTTTTTGGCGGTTATGGGTATACCAGTGAATATCCGGTTGAGCAATTGGTAAGGGATGTCAAGATCGCCTCCATTTATGAGGGGACCGACGGGATCCAGGCCATGGATCTTCTGGGCCGGAAGCTGGGAATGAAAAAAGGAATGGTATTCAAAGGCTTGCTGGAAGAGATGGGCAAAACCATAATAGCCGCAAAAAAAATTGATTCCCTGGCACCCCTGGCAGACAAGCTGGAAAAAAGTGTGAACGCCTTTGGTATGACCGCCCTGGGCCTGGGGACGGCAGCCATGTCGGAAAAGTATGCCTCAGCCTTTGCCCATGCCCATCCCTTTTTGGAGATCACAGGGGATGTGGCCCTGGGGTGGATGCATCTCTGGCGGGCCATGACAGCAAGTCATTGTCTTGATATTGCAACAAAGGAAAAGGACAAGGGCTTTTACCGGGGAATCATCACCTCGGCCAGGTTTTATATTGAAACCGTATTGCCAATAACCCATGGGCGGATGATGTCTGTCCAGGGACTTTCTTCCGCTGCCCTGGATATGGAGGAGCAGGCCTTTGGGTAATAAGATAGAACCGGATGAAATAGAAAATTTGGATAATTAACCTAGGGAGACCATGGAGAAAATGGAAAATAAAATTGAGAAGGTGTTGATTCTGGGGGCCGGGACCATGGGACTTCAGATTGGACTGCAATGCGCAGCCTGGGGGTTTGATGTTACCATCTATGACGCCTTTGACCAGTCCCTTGATCGGGCAAAGAAAAAACTGAACAGAATGGCGGATTCCCTGGCAGGCCATAAGCGGGTGAGCCGGGAACAGGCAGCAGCTGCGCCCGGGCGGATTCAGTTCTCATCAAATCCAGAATCGGCCGGAAGGGAGGCTGACCTGATAAATGAGTCTGTCCCTGAAGATCCAAAACTCAAGCAGGCGGTGTTTGCCCAATTCAACGAGATCTGTCCTGACCACACTATTTTTACCACCAACTCATCCACACTGGTCCCTTCCATGCTTGCCGAGGCAACGGGCAGGCCGGACAGGTTTGCCGCCCTGCATTTCCATGATCTTCTGCTCACCAATGTGGTGGATATCATGCCCCATCCCGGCACTTCAAAGCAGACTTTGGAAGATATCCGGGGTTTTTGCCAGGCAATAGACCAGTTTCCCATTGAATTGAAAAAGGAGCAGCACGGATATGTATTTAATACCATGCTGTCCGAACTGCTGGGGTCGGCCATGACTCTTGCGTCAAAAGAGGTGGCATCGGTTGAAGACATTGACCGGGCCTGGATGGGGATAATGAAAACCTTTGTGGGGCCCTTTGGCATCATGGATTCCATAGGACTTGAAACCGTCTATAAGGTTACCGATTATTGGGCAGGGGTAAAAAATGATCCCCAGGCAAAGGCCAATGCTGCTTTTCTTAGAGAACGGCTTGAAAAAGGGGAGTTGGGGGTCAAGGCAGGCAGAGGATTTTACCAGTATCCAAATGCGGCATTTCTAAACCCCGGATTCATGGAAGGCATTAGATAAAAAATCATTCAAGGAAACCACAATGGCAGACAAATTCATGAGCATGAAAAACCTCTTTTTTACCCTGCACTCCAGGGGCGGAAGATACCGTTCCGTAACTCCTGATTATTTAAATGACCACACCCCAAAGAGTATTGATATGGTTTTTAAGGCCGCCTTTGACCTGGGCAAAAAGGTTTTGCACCCCATGTTTGAAGAGATGGACCGCCACCCGCCGGAATCTGTTGACGGAAGGGTCAGGGTCCATGGAGGGGTCAGGCCCATGCTGAAAAGACTGGGGGAGGACGGTTGGATAGCAGCCCTTTTTCCTGAAAAATGGGAGGGGGAGAATATGCCCTCTTCCCTGCTCCTTTGTATTAATTTCATTTTTGCCACAGCCAATTATTCGGCATCTGTTTATGCCGGTTTGACCATGGGGGCTGCAAAGCTGATCTTAAGTTTTGGGTCGGAAACGCTTCAAAACACCTATTTGCCCTCTATGCTGGCGGGTAAATGGCAGGGCACCATGGCCCTTACTGAGCCTACAGCTGGAACCTCTCTGGGAGACCTTTGCACCGAGGCCGTTCCCCTTGAACAAGGACAATCAGGCAGCGGGCAATTGGGAGATGGACAATACAAAATTTTTGGGGAAAAAATTTTTATCTCGGCCGGGGACCACGACGGGGTGGACAATGTAATCCATCTCATGCTGGCCCGGATAAAAGGAGCCCCTGCCGGGGTAAGGGGCATTTCTCTTTTTCTGGTGCCGAAATTAAGGCCAGATGCCCGGGGAAA
>DAOWDR010000473.1 GCA_030638935.1 Desulfobacteraceae bacterium
ATAAATCCGGTATAAATTTTCTGAAACGATTTTAAGCAGTTTATCCTTGTTGGTTTCCATTCGGCAAATCCAGTCGCCCAGGGTTTTGATATAATGAACCCTAAAATTTTCTGCATTTAATAATTCAAAGCCTGTTCCTGCGGCCAAACCGATCAATTCCTGTTGGAACATAAGTTCGCCGCCCGGAAACATAAAGGTATCCAGAAATGAATTTTTATACCCGCTTTTCCGCCTGGTATTGGTGGTGATGGTATGCTGGAGAAAAAGCCCGTTTTCCTTAAGGCTTAGGTACACGGTTTTAAAAAAGAGTTTCATATTCGCCCGCCCCACATGCTCCGACATTCCCACGCAGGAGATTTTATCAAATTTTTCTTTACCCAGGTCCCGGTAATTTAAAATTTCTATATGAACCTTATCCCCTAGCCCTTCCCTTCGTATCCATTGCTCTGCATATTCTTTTTGTTGGAGGCTTAGTGTAATCCCAACCACCCGTGCCTGGTAATGTTTTGCGGCATAAACCGCAAAGTTTCCCCATCCGCATCCAATATCCAGTAATTGTTCACCTTTTTTCAACCGCAGTTTTCTGCAAATAATATCCATTTTTTCATTCTGGGCATGGGACATGGTGTCATCCTTTCCTGCATAATAACCGCAGGTATAGCCCATGGTTTCACCTAAAAACAATCGATAAAAATCGCTGGGAACGTCATAGTGATATTCAATATTTTGTTTCTCTTTTTTCCTGTCTTTAATAAAATAAGAAGAAAATCGTGCCATAAGACTCTTTGGCTGATCTGTGTTCAGCAATTTTGTACAAACCATTTCATACAATTCCCGTACACTGCCTGATACGTCAAAATAGCCTTTGACATATGCTTCTCCCAGGGAAAACGCATCCGGCGATATCAATGCATTAAAAAATTTTGGATTTTTAATCAAAAGCCTGTACTGACTGACTCCGGGGACAGTTTCATATTTTTTTCCGTTGGAATCAATGATTTCAATGGGAATCATCTCCTGTTGGAGGGTTTGGATGAATTTTTTAAGAAAGAGCCCTTTAGTTCCGGGGATAAATTTTGATATCTTTGTGAGACCTGATTCCATGACACCTCCTTTGCAGGGTTGAGAGAATGTGCAAACGATAGCTATGAAAATTTTTATTTAGGCTATTATATAAAATCCACTAAAAAGATAAAGGATTAAATTTTAAAATTTTTCATTCTCCAATGGCCTTTAGAATCTGCCTGGCTTCCAAAAGGGCTTTGGAGATATTATTTCTTTTTTGTCCCAATTGAATCTGGATGGTCTCTTTCTTGACAAATTTATAGGAGACCATTGGTTTCAAAATATTGTCCACTGATTCCAGCGGCATTTTCAGATGAGCCGTTGAAAATGACAGGATCAAGGAATTAGGGTTAATATCCAGGCGCTTAACCCCGGCTTTGATGGCAAATATTCTAAGCATTATTTTCAAGAGCATGTTTTCTGCTTCCTTGGGTAATTTGCCGTACCGGTCCAATAATTCCTTTTTCATGTCTGAAATATCTGAAACCTTTGTCAGTCGGGACAATCTTCTGTACAGTGTAAGACGTTGTTCAACCGATTCTATATAGTGGTCTGGAAAGCCTGAGGACATACTGGCGTTTATTTCCGGATCAAGGGGTTCAATGGCATCTTCGCCTTTTAGATCATGGACAGCCTGGTCCAGCAGCTTTAAAAACATATCATACCCCACGGCTGCAATATGTCCGGACTGGGAGGCCCCCAGAGCGGTTCCTGCCCCCCTGATCTGCAAATCCTTCATGGCGATCTGGAATCCAGACCCCAGATCCTTGTATTCCATTAAAGCAGATAACCGTTTTTTGGCATCCTTGGTCAATTTTGATTCATCTGATATAAACAGATAGGCATAGGCTTGATTGTCACCCCGGCCTATACGTCCCCTTAGCTGGTAAATCTGGGAAAGACCGAATCGTTCAGCCTTATTAATGATCATTGTGTTGGCAGATGGAATATCAAGACCGGATTCTACAATGGTTGTACATACCAGTACATTAATCTCTAAATTTACGAACTGGAACATGACCTTTTCCAACTCGGTTTCAGACAGCCTCCCATGGGCAACCCCCACTTTGGCATGGGGAACAATTTTTTGAATCTCATCGGCAATTTTGAAAATGCTTTTGATATTGTTGTGGATAAAAAAAACCTGTCCATTTCGTGCCAATTCCCTTTCCACTGCATCCTTGATAATCGAATCTTCATATTTTGAAATATAGGAGACAATGGGCTGCCGGTCAGCCGGGGCTGTGGTAATGACACTGATATCGCGCATGCCTGTTAAAGACAGGTGCAGGGTTCTGGGAATTGGGGTGGCGGTCAAGGCCAGTACATCCACGGTACTTCTCTTTTTTTTAAGAATTTCCTTGTGTTTGACACCAAATCGCTGCTCTTCATCCAAAACCAGCAGTCCCAGGGACTTGAACTCAACATCCTTTTGCAGCAGTCTGTGGGTACCGATCACAATATCCACAATACCTGCATCCATCCTTTTTAGAATCTGGGTCTGCTCTTTACGACTCCGAAACCTGGACAGACATTCAATCTGTACCGGATAATTTGCAAAACGCTCTTTAAATGTCAGCAGATGCTGCTCGGCAAGGATGGTGGTCGGGACTACAACTGCAACCTGCTTTCCGTCATTGACCGCCTTAAAGGCAGCCCTGATTGCAACTTCTGTTTTCCCGTATCCCACATCACCGCAGACAAGACGATCCATGGGTATCTTGGATTCCATATCCAAATGAACATCATCAATGGCCTTGAGCTGATCTCTGGTCTCTTCATAGGGAAAGGAAGCTTCAAAATCATTATAATAATTATCCGGCAGGCTAAAGGCAAATCCATTGTTTACCTTACGACTTGCATAAAGATCCAAAAGATCTGCTGCCAGCTTTTCAACTTCCTCTTTGGCCTTTGCCTTTGATTTAATCCAGTTTTTGGACCCGATTTTATCTAAGACCGGGTTGTAGCCGTCCACACCAATGTATTTACCGATCATTTCAATTCGATCCACCGGCAGATACAATTTATCATCATCCTGGTAGACAATCAGAATAAAATCCTGGGAAATCCCTGCAATATTCAGATTGCACAACCCTTCATACCGCCCCACCCCGTGTTCCATGTGAACAACGATATCATTATTTTTCAATTCTTCCGGAGCAATAAATTCTGTTTTTAAATCACGGTGTTGGCTTTTTTGCCTGCGGATTCTTTTTTTACCAAAAATTTCGTTTTCCGTAACAAGGGCAAAATTTTCACCTGGCAATACAAATCCTGTGGACAGGCCGCCAATAATATAATACACCCCGGACAAAAGAGGTTTTAACTGGTCAAAGGACTGGCAAAGGACCGGCTGAATTCCATAGGGAAAAAGCAGGGAACTAAGTCGTTTGGCCTGGGCATCCTGGCTGACAACACAAAGGACAGCCAGGCCCTGGTTCAGGTGCCCCTCAAACCAATCCACCAGAGGTTTTAAGGGGTTTTCATCCATGCCTCCACGTTTCAGGCTGGCAGACAATTCCAAATTGTCCTGGTAGTCAAAGGGGAGAATCTGAAAATTTTCTTTATCCTTTTCAAGGAGAATTTGTTTTAAGGCAATCTGCTTGTGTTCTTTTATACTGGTTTTAACCTGGTCCCAATTCAGGTAAATGGAATCGGGTTTAACACAAAGCCTGTTTTCATCGGTCACACTTTTATAGTTGTGCAAAGCCTTATTTTCAAATTCCATGGCCTTGGATTCCAGGTTTTCCGGAGAATCCAATAAAAAGGCTGCCTGGCCGGGAAGATAATCAAACAAGGAATCAAGGTGCTCGTATACAATGGACAGCATGCTTTCAATCCCGGGGAACCTTCCCGATTCCCTAGTTTCATTCACATATTCCCGTGTTTGATCGGCAGTAAGTCCGGCCAGGGTTCCTGCATGTCTTAACCTGGCCAGGATATGGGGCAGTTGTTCTTTGGGAATAATGGCTTCAGTGGCAGGGAGTATTATGGTTTCGCTTAATTCTTTGGTACCCCTCTGGGTAAATGGAGAAAAATAGCGGATGGATTCTACCAGATCCCCAAAAAATTCTATCCTTACCGGTTTTTTTTCACCCGGTGAAAATATATCCAGGATTCCACCTCTTACTGAGTATTCCCCGGGATCTTCCACAAGAGAAACCCTTGAATAACCGCCTGCTTCAAGGTTAAGGATCAGTTGCTCCCTGTCAATCTCCTCATTGGTGATTACCAATTCTAAAAAGTCATTGATACTCTCTTTTGGGATGAGTTGCTGCATCAAGGTGTCAATATAGGTGACCAGTAAATATTTTTTTGAGCCTGATTCAAGAATTTTAGACAAGGCGGCCAGCCTGAGACTAGAGGTTTCCCTGTGATAGGAAAGAGATTTAAATGGCAGGATATTATATCCTGGAAAATAGATAATCTTCTCTTTTTCCCCTGGCATGAAAAAATGTAGATCTTCAATAAAGCTTAAAGCTTGTTTTTGATCCGATAGGATCACAACAAGGGGAGTGGTTAGTGAATCGAACAATCCAGCACTTAAATAGGCTTTATGGGAACCATCACCGCCTAAAGTGATAATGCTGGAGTTGCTCTTATTTACTTCCTGAATTATTGAACCTGTCATCTTTAAAGGATTGATAGAAATCATGGCCCTGGTTTAATGGAAGTTTTCAAAAGAATCAAGTAATAAATCAGGTATTCGCCCGATATACACCCGGCATTCACCACACATTCTTCTGGTAATTATTTGTGGGACTACTTGAATTTATTGGCCAGATCATTGTCAATCACATAAATACAGGCTTCATTAGCTCCCTGATGGGTGTATCCGAACTTAGAAGCCAGGTTGTCCATCAAAAACGTGACATCCTTTTTAATTCTCTTGTCATGGGACTTAAATTTTTCCGTATCAAAATCCTTGATGGCATTTCTAAAATTTTCATTTTCGATAAAGGGTTCCAATACCCTTTTTTTGAGATTATGAACATATCGCTCGTACAATGATTGAAATAACCGGGTTTCAAGAATATTTTTTCCTTCGATCATAATCTCATGGGAAAGGGTTCTTGTGGTATACTCCTTTAATACATCAATTCTGATCTCTTCCCTGCGTTTTTTATCCATATTTTCTGAAAGCAACCTGTTTTCAATACTTTCAACAAATGCCTCCGTCACATGGATCTCTTCCTTTGTGAATATACATTTCACCACTGAATCAAATTCATTTGTGACGGCAGAAATATAATTTTTAATATCCTTGGCAATCTGCTCTTCATTGTAATAGTAAAGAGCTTCTTTCACCTGCTGGAGAATACCATAATCATACATGCGCAACAAAGAAGATAAAAAACCCTTGGGAATTATTTTTTTGGGTTGATCATCCAATTTTTTAAAAAAGGTGCAGAGATCCGGCATATTGATTAATCGATCTTCCTTGGCATATTTGGAATAAAATTGATCAAATATTTTAATGGAATCTCTTCCTGACAATCCTTCTTTTCCATATATTTCCGATTCTGCTATTATTTTTTTCAACATGTTCTTATCAAGGGCTTTGACATCCTCATCATCCAGCCACCTGGGAATATTTCCTGAAAAAATTTCCATTTTAAGCAGCATGAGAGTTTCATCACAATAGTTCTTATATTTGGCTGGAGTTTTGATCCATTCTTCCAGGGCCATTGATTTTTTACCGATACGGGTGCAGATAATTATTCTTGCAAAATTTTCCAATACCATGGGAAGAAAACTGCCTTCAATGTGACGACCGAATATGTTTAAATATATTTTAACTTCCGTTTTAACATCCAGCACATAGGGGATATCAATATATTGAATCCGATCATCAAAGGAGGGAAAATCCCTGATATTTCGTTTGTCTTCCGGATTCATCAAGGCAAAAAACAATGAATTGACCTGTTCTTCCACATTCTCAACCTTGTGAACTCCTTCTGAAATAATATTATGAAGCTCCACCATTCGGTCGACATTATGGGATTTTATGTCCATGAGAGCATAAATACCATTATTGATCTTGGCAAAATTAGAACAGATATAATTGATGACATTGCTGTCCTGGAACAGGGCATTAATCCTATTTTGCAACATCTGGTTTGAAATAACGTTCTGTCGCACAAGTTGACCCCCCGGGTTGAATACACTGATACCATTTCCC
>DAOWDR010000072.1 GCA_030638935.1 Desulfobacteraceae bacterium
CGCATCACGCTGACCCACAGCAATGAATCCTTTGAGCTTGACCCGTTTTTATCCAACACTATTTCCCCCCACACCATGGCTCACCCGGGTATCACCGGGCATATCGTTTATGTGGGCAACGGGGAGTTAACGGCGTTTAATAATAAAACAATAAAAAACTCAATGGTTCTGATGGATCTTGATTCTGCAGACAACTGGATCACTGCCCTGTCCCTTGGTGCCAAAGCCATCATTTACCTATATGGTGACGCACCTGATAAATTTCTTTTTCAAGACAAACGCGAGCTGTCCCCTGTCAATTTTCCAAGATTTATCCTTTCTGACAAAAAAGCAGAGACCTATTTTCCCGGTTTCAAAAACAGCGGGTCACTGGGTGAGAAAACAATGGTCACCATCAGGTCCGACCTTAAATGGACAAATATTATCACTGAAAATATTTATTGCATGGTTCCGGGCAGTGATACAAAATTAAGCGAGGAATTAATTATTGTCGAGGGATTTTATGACACATCCGGATTCGTCCCGGGAAAATCCCCGGGAGCGGATCAATCCTGTTCCATTGCATCCCTGATGGATCTTGCAGAATTTCTAAAAATCAATCCCCCGAAGCGATCCATCCTTCTGGTGGCCACATCAGGATATGGAAACAGTCTGGCCGGCATGCGGGAGATGATCTGGAGCCTCAACGCAAAATCCAGACACCTTAAAAAAATGCTGGCGAAATATGAAAAAATCATTGTTGATTCTGAACAAAGTATAGACGGATTAAAACAGTTTGCGAACCGGAAAGAGATGGATACGGATCAGTTGAACCTGATTCAAAAAAACATCGTTGATATCATCAAAACAAGAATAGATACCCAAAGCTACCAGCTCATGCAGCTTCGCCTTGAAGACAATCCAGACGAAATCCGAATCAAGCAACTGGCAGGCCAAAGGATGGTATTAAAACGCCTGGAAAGTAAAAATGACCTTATCAATCTGACGCCGGACGAAGCCCTTATCTTCAATGACCTGATTGGGCTTGCCATGGAAAAACTGAACAAGACATTGGGCGATACACGTATCAATAAAAAAAGTATAAAATCCGCAATGGCCTTGAATAAACTCGTTCAATCAAAAGAAGTCCGGATGATCATCTCGCTCCACCTTTCAAGCCACGGAAACGGCATTGGTGCCTTTAACCAAGGATGGTTGTATGACATCAAAGACTCCGGCAATGCGTTTGCGCCATATGTGAAGATTGATAAAGTTCTCATGAATAGTGCAAAAAAAACAGCTGTTGCCTTAGACACGGAAAACATTTTCAAGGACACCCTGCGACCGTCACTTCAACGCCCCTGGCAGAGCTATCTGCCGGATACCCCCGCTCTTGGCGGAGAAATCAGCCAATTGGCCGGCTATTTAGGGCTCAGCCTTGTAACGACCAATGATTCACGACGGTTTTGGAGCACCCCGAATGACACCTTGGAAATGATGGATATGAACAATGCGGCAAAACAAAGCCGATTTGTTTCAACCATGATTGCAATGGTTGCCTCAGCAGAGGATTTATCCCAGACAAGACTTCCGCGCAACGAATTTGCAACCATCAAGGGACGGGCTAATTTTCTGAGACATGGCGCCGTATTTGCAGATGCCCCGGCTCCACAGAGTGTTATCCTTGCATTTCAGGGGCCGGGAATCTTTTACAGCATGGTGGATGAATCCGGAGAATTCTTCATAAAAGGGGTTGCCACAAAAAAACAAACCCTTCACAAGGTCATTCTGGAGGGGTATAAGTTTGATCCTATAAACGGAAATACCATATGGGCGGTTGACAAAAGAAAAACGACCAAAGAAAGGTACAGGGTCAAGGTTACCAAAAAAAAGATGGAAACCGATCTTGTCATGTTCCCCTGCAGCCAGACCACCATATTGAATCTGCTGGAGCCCAGGACCTTTCAGTATATGACCAAATTACAGATACTGGATGCACGGTCAAATGCAACCCCTATCCGGCACTGGTTCAGCCGAATTGACACAAGGGCATCCACTATCAATTCCATCTATCTGCAGCCGGGAACCCGGCTGAAACTGACCCTGTCCGACACACTTTTGACAAAAAAATTCATCCTGACCCATTCAGACAAGAAACATCCCAGCGGCATTGGATATCGAATAGATGAAACACCTGTCATTGCCCCTAGTCAGTACCTGGCAGCCAGGGACATGTGGGCATTATTAAACCCGAGGATCAATAACCTTGAAGAAAAAGGAATCAACAATCAGAAAATACGGGATCTTCAACTCCAGGGGAATCAGGCATTAACAGATGCAGGACGCTATTTTGACACCCTGGCATATGACAAATTTTTCAGTTCAGCCGGCACTGCCCTGGCACTGGCGGGCAGGGTATATGACCATGTAGAAAGCATTCAAAAAGATGTACTTTACGGGGTCCTGTTTTACATAGTTTTATTTGCACCGTTTGCCTTTTGCCTGGAACGGTTTCTGTTTGCCTTTATCAATATATATAAACGGATTGCCGGATTCTTAGGCATCCTGGTGCTTTTAATCGTCGTAATTTACAATGTCCATCCGGCATTTGAACTGGCTTACAGTCCCATCGTCGTTATTCTGGCATTTTTTATTATCGGGCTGTCCGCCATGGTGACCTGGATTATTTTTCACCATTTTGAAAATGAAATGAAACAGCTCCAGCAACAGGGAAAAAGGGGCAATGAAGGAGAAATCAGTTTCTTTAAGGCTTTTTCTGCATCTTTTTTCATGGGGATAAACAACCTCCGCCGCAGAAGGACCCGAACCGTTTTGACCTGCACCACTTTAATTATTTTAACGTTCACCATCATGAGTTTTACATCTGTTAAAAACATCCGTCAGCATTCCAAACTATTGTATAACGATAAAGCACCTTATCAGGGACTTCTGGTCAAACAGATCAACTGGAAAAGCCTGCCCCAAAGCGCCTTTAAGGTTATCGAAAACACCATGGCCGAGACGATGATTGCGGCTCCCCGGGCATGGCTTGAAACATCCGACAGAACACAATCAACAAAGATTCCCATCCGATCTGAAAATGTTACCTTTGAAGCCAATGGCCTGATGGGATTATCCTCCCAGGAACCTGAAATAAGCGGACTTTCAGACCTTATCACAAAGGGGCGCTGGTTTTCACGCAGCGATCGATATGCCATTATTCTTCCGGAAAGAATGGCGCATTATCTCAACCTTCCGGACCTGGACAGAAAGGACGTCTATATCCGGCTCTGGTCAATTCCGTTTAAGGTCATCGGCACCTTTTCAGGTGCCGATTTTGATCAGTTCAAAGATCTGGACGGAGAGCCCATAACCCCTGCTATTTTTCCGGATGAACTCTTTCAACAAACCACGGAATCTGAAATGGAGGCCATGGAATCCGGTGATGATATCAAGGCCTTTCAAAGTCGATATAAGCATATCCCGTTTGACCAGACGGTTATCATTCCCCATGAAACACTGATGTCACTTGGCGGGAACCTGAAAAGTATCGCATTAAAGCATAAACAAAAACCCCTGGACAATACCTCAACCTTTCAAATGGTGGATCGCTTCGGGTTATGGCTTTTTTCCGGAGAGAAAAAAGGCGTTTATCTTTACAGTGCCAGTGACAGTCTTAATTACAGCGGCCTACCCAACATTTTAATCCCTATTTTAATCTCCATTTTTATTGTTCTTAACACCATGATCAGCAGTGTCCAGGAACGAAAGAGAGAAATCGGAATTTACACCTCCATTGGAATGGCCCCTTCCCATGTCTCGATTATTTTTATTGCTGAAGCGCTTTCCTATGCGGTATTAAGTGTGGTCCTGGGATACATTCTTGCCCAGGTGATGGTAAAAGTTTTTGCAGGCACCACCCTTCTCAGCGGCATCACTGTCAACTACTCTTCCCTTGGCGGCGTTTTTGCCATGGCTATGGTCATGCTGGTGGTTCTTTTATCCTCTGTTTACCCTTCAAGAGTTGCGGCTGCCATTGCCATCCCTGATGTTGAAAAATCATGGGAACTGGCAAAGGCCGAAGGTGATATCCTTGATATTGATTTGCCTTTTTTAATTAAAAGCACTGAAGAATCAAGTATTTGCGGATATCTTTATGACCTGTTTAATGCCCATCGCAGGGTATCCCATGGTATTTTCTCCGTTGGCAGGCTCCAGCTGAAAACTGCACCGGAAAATGAAGATGCCGGAATAAAACAGGACAAGGGGGTGAATGGTAAAGATTTCCAAATTGATTTTACTGCCTGGCTTGCACCGTTTGATCTGGGTGTGATGCAGCATGTTAACTTTAGTGTTAAGTTTTCACCTCACTTTAAAGGATATATGGAAATAGGCATGACCATTGTCAGAAAATCCGGTGAACACAACACATGGTGGCGGGTGAATAAAAGATTTGTTAACCTGATACGAAAAAAGCTTTTGATCTGGCGATCAATGGATATCGTTGAAAAAGAAACATATAAAACTCTAATGGAATCCCTTATCAACGGAGAGGAAATCCCCCTTGCCTGAACAAAGAAAAAAAGGCGTTGTCATACGGCCCAGGGCCTTCATCCTGGGGTTTGTTCTTGCGGTACTCATCTGTGCCTTAACCCCTTTCAATAACGTGTATCGCAGTGCAACCCCCTTGGGTGGCGGTTACTTTCCCCTGGCACCGTTTTATCTGTTATTCTGGCTGACCATACTCACCGCACTGTCCAGAAAATTTTTAAAAATTGATACACTTCTCACGGGTATGGAACTGATGTTTACCTGGGGGCTCATGCTGCTTGTTTCAGGCATTGCCTATACTGGTTTTGCCAGAACATTTTTCATCAACCTGACGGCTCCCTTTTATTTTGCAACGGTTGAAAACCGCTGGCAGGAAATCATTCAGCCGATGCTGCCCGGCAATTTATTTCCCCATGGCACTGCTGCCATTGACATGCTGTATAATGGAATTGACGGTGGACAGGAAATGGGGTGGATTGAACTGGCGTTTAAAATTCCATGGACTGCCTGGGCACTGCCCTTTTTATCCTGGGGAATTTTTATGATCCTGTGCTATTTTCTAATTCTGTGTGTAGTCTATATGCTTACCCGACAGGCCATGGAAAACGAACAGATGAATTTTCCTTTATTGATTGTACCCAAAATGATGCAGGAGGCCCTGGATGAAAAAAAACTGTCTTCATTTTTTGGCAACAAATTTCTTTTAATGGGGATCAGCATACCGTTTTGCCTTCACTTGTTAAATGGATTAAATTTTTACTTTCCTTCGTTTCCCCATATCAACACCTTGGTTTTAGCCGGTCCTTATTTCCCAAAACAGGGCATCCTCACCGGATTTATAAAACTTAAACTCTATTTTTACCCGGCATTCATCGGATTTGCCTTCCTGGCATCAAAACAGGTCTCTTTTTCATTCTGGTTTTTTTTCATACTGGGTGCATTTTTCACCGGTGTATTGTCTGTTGCGGGTTTAAGCTTCCCTGCTTCGGAACTGGGGACCACGTTTGGCCCCACATTGTCAAGCCCTGAAGAAACACAAATGATCGGGGCATTTATCGTCTTTGCGCTGTTTCTGATATGGCTTGCCAGATTCCATTTCTGGGAAATCATGGGGCATGCTGTTACATCCGGCAACCCTTCTGATGACCCCAATTGGGTCGGAGATAAAATTGCCTTCTGGGGCACAAGTTCCGGATTTGTCGCCCTGATCGTGTGGTTTTCATTCCACGGGGTGACTGTTTTACAAAGTCTTTTGTTGATTATTTTTTTCATCATGTTTACCATGGTCGCTGTCCGGGTGGTCTGCCAGGGAGGGATCACCTACTTTACATTAACCGTTGCGCCCCTTGATGCAATCAATACTATTTTCGGACTTAAAATATTTTCCAGCCTTGCCTTGATTATCGGCAGTATCAGCCAGAAAATACTGTTCCTGGACTTAAGGGAATCCATAGCACCCTCAATCCTTCATTCGCTCAGGATTACACGGCGGGTAAAAGGACAGGGGGCTGTTGCCTGTGCCGTTTTTCTGGTTATGATCAGTTGCCTGTTTGTCTCTGCCGGGGCCATGATCCTTCTGTGCTATAAATACGGAATAAGGGAACTTCAGCTTGACTGGGCAACCAGAACAACGATATCAGTGTACAATAACCTTCTTCCGTTGGTCCAGAATAATATTGAACAGGGAGATTCCATTAAATTTTTTGCCGTCATGGGTGCAGTTGTCATGGGAATTCTCGCCTTGGGGTATCATCGGTTTTACTGGTGGCCCCTTCACCCCATCGGATATTTGATGGTCTATAGTTCTGCCATGAAAATTCTCTGGCTGAGTTTTTTCATCGGATGGCTGTTTAACACACTTTGCATGAGATACGGCGGCATCATTTTATTCAGGCAAATGCGATATTTTTTTGTGGGACTGATCATGGGTGATTTTCTCATGGGCGGGACATGGGCCATTATCGGTTTTTTTACGGAATACGGCTACCAGGTGCTGCCCACATAATTTATTAAATTCAAGGATTACCAGGGTTATATTACATGTATGATGACAAAGAGCTGCAAGAGTACCGTGATCTTTTAAAAGCACCGGACCACTTTGAAGAAGGGTTCAACTGGAAAACCATTGTGGGTGCCATTTTTATTGGATTTCTCATGATGCCCGGAAGCATGTATCTTCAACTGGTCATTGGCACTGGTATCGGTCCTGCCGCCAGATGGGTCACCATTATTCTTTTTGCTGAAATTGCCAAACGGGCCTATTCCGATTTAAAACAACAGGAAATCTTCCTGCTGTATTATATGGCCGGCGCTGCCATGGCATCCCCTTTTCAGGGGCTGTTGTGGAATCAATACCTGGTACAGTCCGATGCTGCGAAAATGCTGGGACTCACCGAGCTCATCCCCTCCTGGATTGCCCCGCAACCAGAATCGGTGGCCCTTCTGGAAAGAACTTTCTTACACCCTGACTGGCTGATTCCCATCCTCTTGCTGGTCGGGTCACAGATTATTCAGAGAATAGATCAGTTTGGGTTGGGATATGCCTTATACCGCATCACATCCGACGTTGAAAAGCTGCCCTTTCCCATGGCACCGGTGGGGGCTCTGGGAACCATTGCCCTGGCAGAGTCCAGGGAAGAAAAAGCAACCTCATGGAAATGGCGGGTTTTCTCCATCGGAGGGGTGATCGGTCTTGCCTTCGGCAGTATTTATATCTTGCTGCCTGCCGTCTCAGGTCTTATCTTTACAGAGCCCATCCGGCTGATCCCCATCCCTTTGATCGAGCTGACGCTGCATACCGAAGGTGTGCTCCCGTCTTTTGCAACCTGTATTCAGCTGTATCTTTGTCTGATC
>DAOWDR010000531.1 GCA_030638935.1 Desulfobacteraceae bacterium
ATTGCCGTTGTGGGTATCGGCTGTACCCTTCCCCATGCAGATACCCCTGACATGCTCTGGGAAAATATCCTGAACAAAAAATATTCCATCAGTGAAATGCCGGAAACCCGTTTTAACAAGGATCTATATTATAATCCGGACAGGAAAACACCTGACACCACCTATACTACCCTGGCCGGCCATGTGGATCATTTTAAATTTGATAGTGAACGTTTCGGGTATGCAGAAGGCAAGGAAAAACGTTTGTCCAGAAGCCAGAAAATGGTGCTTTCCACGGCCTATAAAGCAGTGGAAAGTGCAGGCCTTTTGGGAGAAGATGACAGACTTGTAACCGATGACCCCCAGAGGACAGCCGTCATCATTGCCACCTGTCTTTCCAATGAACTGGGGAATGATATCCAGCTTAAATACTGGTATCCGGAAGTTGTCTCCATGCTGGAAAAAACCGACGCCTATGCAGCCCTTGGGGATGTTGAGAAAGAAAAGATCAAACAGGCCCTGCAGGGGGGAATGGAAGGGGAGAACAAGGGTTATGATCCGGTCCACGGTATCCTTCTGAACATTGAAGCCTCCAGGATTGCCCGGCATTTGGGGGCCAGGGGTGCCAATTATATTGTGGATGCAGCCTGCGCTTCTTCCATTACTGCCATTGAGGCGGCCATGGGAGAGCTTTTGTCCGGCGACCATGACCAGGTTATTGTGGGCGGAGTCAATACCCATTTGGCACCGGAATCCTTTATTGGATTTGCCAAGATGGGCACTCTGTCCGAAAAAGGTTCCTATCCCTTTGACAGCCGTGCCGACGGTTTTGTTCTGGGGGAAGGTTCCGTTATTTTTGTTTTGAAACGTATGAAGGATGCAATCCGGGATAAGAATAATATTTTAGGTGTTATCAATGCAATCGGGGGCAGTTCCGATGGAAAGGGCAAGGCCATTGCCGCACCCAATCCCAAGGGCCAGATCATGAGTCTGGAACGTTGTTTTGAAAATATCCGCCCGGATATTTTTCCCCAGGACATAGGCTTTATTGAAGCCCACGGTACTGCCACCAGGGTTGGAGATCAGGCGGAGCTTGAAACCCTTTCCACCATGTATAAGAAGGCCAGTGCCGGGGTTAGTTCCATCAAGTCCCAGATCGGCCATCTCTTGGGCTGTGCCGGGTCTGCAGGTCTGCTAAAGGCAATACTTGCCGTAAATAAAGGGATACTGCCCCCCAATGGTCAATTTAAGACCCTGGCTAAAAATCATGATTTGAGCAGGTCGTCGCTTTATATTGTGGAAGATGCCAAACCCTGGAAACCTAGGAACGGTGAGACAAGGAAGGCTGCGGTTTCTTCCTATGGGTTCGGGGGGATCAACTACCATATGGTTGTGGAAGAGATGACAGATGGGTATAAGGCCATGAAACGGGATATTTTCTCGGACATTGGCTATGATTTTAATGAAGATAGGATTGTGGTGGCCGGATTAGGCGTATTTCTTCCCGGTGCCAGCAATACTGAAGAATTTTGGGAGAAATTATGCACAGGGGAAAAACAGCTCTCCCATATCCCCAAATCCCATTTTGACAATGATGCCTATGCCGCCTTTGACAAGAATTCCAATTACCGGTTGCCCAAGGTCAAGGCCGGTATTGTAAAAGATTACCAGTTTAACAATTTGAAATACAGAATGCCCCCCAACATGGTAAAATCCGTTGAAAGAGGACAGCTCTTCGGACTGGAAGCCGCCAGTGAAGCTCTGGAGTCATGTAATCTGCTGGAACACGAGGGCGCCCCTGCAAGGACCGGGGTTATCCTGGGGACCATTGCCGGGGAACGCCAGAGCAAAAATATTATCCGGGTCAGGAAAAATTTTCTAGGTAATCTGATCAAAAATTGTTCAGGCCTGGATATGGATATCGCAGGGACAGTGGCCCGGGAGATGGTGGATGCCATCTGTACAAATATCCCGGAAAATAATGAGGACACCACCCCCGGTCTTTTGTCCAATATCATTTCCGGCAGGATTGCCAATTATTTTGGACTCAATGGTCCCAAGTACGTGCTGGACGCCTCCTGTGCCTCTTCCACCATTGCCATCCGCAATGCTGCAAGAAATTTAAAACAAAAGGACCTGGATTTTGTCCTGGCCGGAGGTGTGGACTGCAACCTGTATCCTGCAGTGCTGATAGCCTTTAAGCGCCTGGGGCTTTTGTCCGAAGGCAATTGCAATTATTTTGATTCCCGGGCCGACGGCTATGTCATGGGGGAGGGGGCTGCCATCCATGTAATGACCACCTATAAAAAAGCCAAGGAAGCCGGTATGGAGATACTGGGTGAAATCAATGAATGCACGGTTCGCTCCAGTGTGCCCGACCATCTTCTTGCCCCTTCCGAGCATACCTTTGTTTCTGTCATAAATGAAGCCTACCAAAAATCCGGGATCAGGAAGTCGGATATCAGCCATCTGGACCTTTTTGCCTTTTCCAATATTTTTGGTGATATGATTGAAAAACAGGTGACCCAGGCCTCTTTTAACCATGAAATGCACTGCGGCAATATCAAGCCACAGTTCGGGTATTTTAAGGCGGCCAATCCGGCTGTCGCCCTGGCCAAGCTCATGCTTATGAATTCAAAGGGGAAAATTTTACCAAACTTTAATTATGACCAGGAACATTCCATACTCAATGAGTGCAAAATCCTGAAACCCGCCACTCAGATAGTGCCCCGAACTCCTGACCAGACCTTCAGGTTTGCCGCCAATGTCAACGGTATCGGCGGAAATCACAGCCATTTGATAATGAGCTGTTTACCCAGAATTTTAGAACAAGAATTGTCTGTTCCGGAATCGTCTGTCATTGCCCAACCGGCAAGTGAACAGCCTGTGATTGAAGCAAGCTACAAAGCAGTGTCCGGAGATGATCTGGTGCTGGGGGACACTTCCTATTCCGCAGACCAGAAGGGAAAGAAACTCCGCATGGTGGCCCTGCTGTCCGGCCAGGGTGCCCAGAGACCGGGCATGATGAAGGAGTTGTTTGAGGCCGATGCCCATATCCGATCGGTAATGGAAAAAGGGGAGGCCATCTTCAGGGACCTGCGGGGATATTCTCTGCTGGATATGATGTTTAAAGAGGATGACCAGCTTAATTCAACCCAGAATACCCAACCGGCTGTTTTTCTCTCCTCGGCCTCCATCTGTAGCCGCCTGGCCCTGGAAGGATTCTCCCCTGACTATTTCATCGGCCATAGTGTGGGGGAATACACAGCCCTTTTTTGTTCCGGCATGTTGGGATTTGAAGATGCCATGCGGCTTATCATAAAGCGCTCAGATCTCATGTACGAATCCACCCTAAAGGAACCCGGCAAAATCATGGTGGTCTTTAAAAATGAGAAAGAGACGGCCAGTCTGATCCGGGAATCTTTTGTTTCCAACATCTATATAACAAACAAGAACAGTGAAAAACAGACAGCCGTATCCGGTAAGGCCGAGCATATTGAAAAATTCTGCCAATACCTTACCCAGAAAGCAGTGGTCTATAAAAAACTCAATCTTACCGGCGCCTTTCACACCCCCATGCTCAAGGAAGCCTCGGACAAATTGAGAACCTATCTTTCTTCCCTTCAGTTTAATAATACCCGGTATGGAAAGATTATTTCAAACACCCTGGGGAAGCCCTACCCGGAACAGCCCGAAGAGGTAAAGGATCTTCTGGCAAAGCAGATTATTTCTCCTGTGGAGTTTATTAAATCCATTGAAAATGTCTATGTTTCCGGTCGAACCCATTTCATTGAAATCGGGCCCTCCAGGCTGCTGGTAAATCTGCTGAAAAATATCAATGTGGGTGAGTATGGTACGGCCGTGTCCGTGGATGCAAGGGAGGGGGAGGTTACCTCCTTTGAAGCCTGCCGCCAATATCTGCTGTCCTGCAACAGCATATTTGAGCCCAAGACCATTGTGCATCCGGAACCCGAGGTTATTGCCCAGCACCAAACCAATGCCAAAGAGGAGTTACCCAAAATAGAAATGTCAGAAGACTTTGATAAATTTAAACAAAACAACCAGACCCTGATCGACCGGATACTGTACAAGGAATTCCAGCACCAGAAGCGTAATTCAGCGGTTGACGCCATGGAACGCTTTAATTTCAATACCCAGAATATCCTGATTTCAGGGGTCTCGGTGGGATTGCCGGGCAAGGCCCGCCAGGTTTTTGCCAAGGATAATTTTGATGCCATCCTCAACGGCAGAAATTTTATTGAGCCCCTGTCCGCAGAGGACATGGAAAAGTTAACCGATAAAAATATCACCAAGCTTTTCAAACAGCCCGACGGTAATGCCAGGTTTGTCCAGATAACCAAAACAGAGGATGTCATCCATTTGGCAGGGCAATTGGGATATTTTGACCTCACCGATGAATACGGAATCAAGGAACAATATGACGGGGCCATCGCCATGGGCACTCCCGCCGGCATCGAAGCCCGCAAGGATGCCAATATTCCTTTGGTTATGCAGTACAAGAATATGAAGGGCGGCAAGACCATGATACCGGCCGGATTTGCCCTGCCCGAAGAGATGCAGGAGGAAACCGGTGTCATTATCACCTCTTTGTGGCCCAACGGGGAAACCCTGATGAACGAGCTTGAGA
>DAOWDR010000080.1 GCA_030638935.1 Desulfobacteraceae bacterium
AAAATGGCTTCCATCACCCCGCTTGCCGCCAGGGTGTGGCCGGTATACCCCTTGGTGGCGCTTACCGGGATCTTGTGATCCCCGAGCATGGCAATGGCCCGGGCTTCGGCCAGATCTCCCATACGGGTGCCCGTGGCATGGGCATTGATATAGTCAATTTCTTTAGTATGGCATTGGGCCGATTCCAGGGCCACTTTCATGCACTGGACCATGCCTTTGGCCTGGGGGCTTGTCATATGGGCGCCGTCACAACAGGTATTATATCCGATGATTTCTCCAAGGATTTTTACCCCCCTTTTTTTTGCGTGGTGAAATTCTTCTAAAATCAGGGTTCCAGCCCCTTCGCTGACCACCAACCCGTCCCGGTCTGCGTCAAAGGGCCTGGGGGTGGCAAAAGGTTCTTTGCAATAATTTCTGGATGCTGCATTTAATACATCAAACACCCCGGCCGTGGAGGGGTGAAGATCATCTGCTCCGCCGCAGATCATGATTTTTTGATGCCCGTTTTTAATGATTTCATAGCCTTCCCCAATGGCTTGGGTGGAGGTGGCACAGGCACAGCAGGGGGAGATGACCCTTCCTTTTGTTCCCAGGGTGGCCGCCACATTGGCAGCCACGGAATGGTTCATGATTTTCATGAATGCCGTACCTTCCAATCTTCCAATCCCCCCGGTTTCTCGAAAATCATTGAACATGGTTTCAATGGTTTCTCCTGATCCTGTGGTGGATCCCATGGCAACCCCGGTATTTTTTGATTGGACCGGATTAAATTCCGACTGGTCAGATCCTGGCTGGGCGAAATCCAGTTGATTGTGATCAAGACCTGCCTGGGAAAGGGCATCCAGGGCGGACAGGGTGGCCATAACAGCCATGGGGCCCATGGTCCTGCGGTCTTTTCGGTTGATCCTTTTGGGGTCATAGCCCTGGCAACAACCTGCGATGGAGACTTTTAAATCCTTGATCTTCTCCCAGGCAGGGATGTGATTGATGCCGGATTGGTTCTCCACAAGGCTGTTCCATACCGCATCCACCTGGTTGCCAATGGGGGAGATGATCCCCATGCCTGTGATGGCCACCCGTTTCATTGAATACCCCGTTGGTTGACGATTGGCGGGTTGGCTTTTAGCTGATCTGGTATTGGTTGGTTGAGTATTTTGCCGGTTAAATAGTCTTTTCCGTATAGGGTGTTGCAGAGGTTGACACTGGCAACAATGGATCCGTGGATCCCGGAGAACCCGATGCTCTGGCCGGTTAAAAATAGGTTTTTCACCCGGGTGGCCGGGCTGAACATGCCTTGAAGAAAATGTTGGGCTGTTTTTTTAATGCCATAGGCAGATCCCCTGGGGGTCAATGTATACCTTTTGAAGGTGGCCGGCGAATAGGTGTCTATGATGCGGGTATGGGATTTGGCTTCCGGGTAAACTATTTTTATTCTTTCCATGATTTTTTCGGCCAACCTTTTTTTTGCTGCCTTATAGGCCTTCTTTCCAGGCTCCTGATAATATGTTGCCATTTTTTGCGCATCTTCGTGGTTTATCCCGATAAGGGCAGTCACAGCTAATTCTTCTCCCTTTGCCCCAGGTTCAGGGGGTAATGCACTTAAAAAGACCATTCCCGGCTGATCCGCTCCCAGGAGGTCTTTTTGTTCATAATGGGTGTTTACATCCCATGAATTATAAATATATGCGTCATTTACAGCCACAGGGCAATTGTTTTTTTTCCAACCCAGGGCCACCCCGAATATCCCCTTGGTGTTTTTTGCGGTTTGAAGCCGTTTTCTGTACACCGGTCTGAATGCATCCAGGGGGGTAAGATCGGGCAACAAGGAGGGGTGGCCCGAATAAATCACCTTGTCTGACAACAGGGTTTCTCCTGATGTAAGTTTTACCCCGCAACTTTTTTTATCCCTGATGATTATGGCTTCCACATGGCTGTTGGTACGGATTTTTCCGCCCTGGGCTTCAAGGCTTTTGACCAGAGTCTCGGCAAAGGGGGTTTTGGTTTCATTGATCCGAAAGGATGAGTTCAGGTATGAATCAGAAATAAGAAAATGGGTCAGAACAGGGCAATCCCTGCTGGACAAACCATAGAGAGGGCTGTTTGCACAAAGCAGACTCTTTAACCGGCCATGGATTCCAATGGTCGTAAAATAGTGGTCAAGTGATCCAGTATACTCAAGGGAAAGATCTTTTTCAGGGCTTACTTTGGGATTATACAGGTTAATGCCGGCTATGAGTTTTTTTAAGTCTTTAAAATATTGGCCAATACTTTTTCTTTGGTCTGGAAAATCAAGGATTAGTTGCTGTTCAAAGGCGTCATGGCCCATGGGAATTTCATATGTTTTGTCGGGGAAATGAAATTTTTCAAAACAGGTGGGGGAGAGGGGGACCAGATCAAGTTTGTCCAGAAGGCCCAGGTAATTAAAATAATACCACAGGGGCTGATTGGGAGCCAGGGAACCCAGGCGATGAACCCCCGTGGGAAAGGTAAGACCTCTTCTTTTATAGGTCTGGGTCAATCCGCCGGGAATTGTATGCTGCTCCAGTACCACCACTTTTTCGCCTTCCCTGGCCTGGATGATGCCGGCTGCCATGCCACTGACCCCGGATCCGATGATGATGGTGTGAAATTGGTTTTTTCCCATTAATCGCATTTTGGGTCACTCCATTTTTCAACCAGGGTAGGAATGAGCGTAAGGGCCAATACCAGGCTTACCAGCATTCCGGTCAATCCTGCCACCCCAATGGAATAAAGGGCATTATGTTGGGCAAAGGCAAGGCAGGTAAATGCACCTGTGGTTGTCATGGCACAGATGATCACAGCCCCTGCGGTCACCTGCCTGTCCCAGGGTTTTTTATTAAGCTCGTGAAGAACCAGAAATATGGAAAAATCAACTCCCACCCCAAAAACAAAAATAATAAAAAGAATACTGATTAGATTTACGGGAATCCCGGCAAGTCCCATGATCCCCGCCGTCATCACGGCACTTAAAAGAACAGGGGTGATGGTGATCAGAACCAGTTTTATCCTGCCCAGGAAGATAAAGAGGGTAAAAACCATTGCAACCGCAGCAAAAAGAAAAAGTTGTTTGAACTCCTTGGCCACAAGAAGAGTGATTTTTTCAACAAAGTGGCGTTTGTCCAGAAATTTTGCCTGGGGGAGTTTTGTTTTGATCTGGGCAATGATATCCGGAATTTTGGATTTGTCCTTTATATTCAGGGTGGTCAGGGCCAGTACACTGTCTTTTTGGAATATGAGCTTTGTTTTGATCAATTGGTCCAGGACCGTGGGGGTAAAGTCCCGACGGGTAAAAGGAGTTTTTTCTGCCCTGAGCCCGGCAAAAAACGGTGCAAAGGCATTGGTTGAAAATCCGTTGGAAAGGGAGGCTGTGGCCACTCTTTTTTCAAGGGCGTCAATCCTTTGGGCCGGTAAAAATTTCTGGAAATTTTCATATTGGATTTTTCTTTGGGCCCTGGAGGGTAAAATATCCGACAGGGAGGCAATGAGATCCACTTGTCCCCGGGCCTCCATTCCCCTTAGCAGTTTGAAAAGGTCATCATTTTTCTCAAGGGTCTGTTCAAGGGTTTTGGCCTTGACCAGGATCACCGAGGGAGAGGTCCCTCCCCAGGTTGAAAGAAAATTGTCCATATCCTTTTGGGTCTCGGGGGTCAGGTGGTTTAGAGCGGATACATCCCCTTCAAACCTGAAATTTTTAAGCCCTGTGAGGCTGAACCCAAAGGCTAACAGGCAGGCAAGGCTGACCAGTAAAAGATGCTTTTTTCGGAAAGCCATTAGGCTATCACATGCATTTATCAGGGATATCAAGGGCTTTTTGGGCTTTTGGGGTAAAATTGCGATAAAATATTTTAACACAAAGACGGCAAAGAGCGCTGCCCCCAGAATTCCGGTAATGGTAAAAAATCCCATTTGTCGCTGGCCGGGAAGGGATGAGAAAATAAGGCAGCCAAAGGCGGCCATGGTGGTTGCAGCCCCGGTGGCAATGGGCCGTTTCAGTTTGGAAATGATGGCATTGGTTTGGGCGGTTCCAAGGGTATCAACACTGAAAAGGATGTGGATCCCAAAATCAACGGTGATGCCCAGAAGCACGGCCCCGCACCCTAGGGCAATGGCAGATACCTCATGGGTGAAAAAGGAGAAAAGGGCGCTGGCAAATGTGAGGCTGACAAGGGTGGGAACAAAAATAAGGACCACATAAAGGAACCTGCCGAAAAAGAAAAACCCGATGATAAGGATTCCGGCTGTCATGGCAAGAATAGCTCTTTTCACATCCGCCTGGATAATGGTTGAATTATCAAGGGTGGCCACATGATTTCCTGAAAATCCGATATGGATAAGATTTTCAAAGGTTTTTGTGATCCTGGCCTTCTCCTGGTTGAGAAAGGCGAACATTTGGGCGCTTTGCCGGGTGTCCACGGCAGGGAAAGCCGGGGCTGCCATGATGAGCAGGCAGGTTTCATCCCGGCTGATAATTCGGGAGGAGCTTATGTGGATGCCCGAGGCTTCTGCTTGAAAAGCCGCCAGTTTCGACAGGATGATTTCATCCAGCCCAAAGGGGTCTTTTGTAAGCTGGTCAGCGGAAAACATTCCTCCGGGATCCAGGAGCTGTTGTTTGATTCTGGGCAGCAATTCTTGAATTTTTTCCAGGGAAAGGCGTGAATCGATTTCAATCAAATCACTCTCATCAAAGAGCCAGTATTTGTTTTTATTCACAAAGCCCAGCAGGTTCATCACGCTTTCATGGGAAAATTGATACACAACCTCCGTAAAAAAGGGGGAGGTTTCAATGGCCTGGTAAAAAGCATCACCTGCTTTTTTAAGGGTGTCAAGGTCACGGGTTTTGGTTTCAATCTGGATATACAGGTTTTCGGCAGCCGGCACATGGCTGATGATATACTTGAAATCCGCCACCTCGGGGTCTGAATCCGGGAGCATGGAGGTGATCTTTTCATCCAGGTTCAGGTTCAGGGTAAAGAAGAGGCAGACAAGATAAAAAATGCCGGTTAGTAAAATAATTATTTTTTTTGGGCTTTTGGGCGTCATCTTTTTTTCATATGAGGGAAAAAATTAATACAGCGTTATTTCCCCCAAATGCAACCGACTGGGACATGGCTGCCTTGCAGGAGATTGCCTGGTTGTTTTCCACGGGCGCAATGCCTGCTCTTAAATCCTCTATATCCAATGGATCCTTTGGGTCCCCTGGATCTCCTGGGACCCTGGTTGAAAACCCAATGCTTTTGGGGATGACCTGATGGGTCAGACTGTATAGGGTAAAAACGGCTTCAATGGCGCCGGCTGCCCCAAGGGTGTGGCCGGTATACCCCTTTGTGGAAAAAAAGGGAATCTCTGGCATAACCTGTTCAAAAACCTGCATTTCAACCTTGTCATTGTCCCGGGTTCCCGTGCCATGGGCATTGAGAAACCCGATATCGGCCTTGGTAAGGCCGCTGGTGTTAAAACCAATAT
>DAOWDR010000562.1 GCA_030638935.1 Desulfobacteraceae bacterium
AGAAGCCGAAACTTTTTTTCACTTTCCTTTAATGCAATTTGAGTTTTTTTAAAATTTCTTGACAACAGGTCATAGGGCTGTATAAATCCGGTTTCAAAAATGGCCTTATATAGGCAATAAAAAGAAATAATTTTTAAATAATGGCCAATTAGATTTGAAATACCATAGACATGGATATAGAATGTAAAACTTAGTTCTGCACAGATTGTAAGAAAGATGGATAAAACCAGCAACCTATAAGCTGATGGATCAAGCTCAGCTTTTCTTTTTGACAAAATGATAATAGCACCTGCCAGAACAATAATGATTATATATTCACTTGTTTTTTTAAACAGGGTCAGGCCTGTGCCTTCAATAAAACAATCGGGAAAAACACGGCTGAAAATCAGAAAAAAAACGATTATAAAAAGAAAAGTATAACTCCAGAAGATTATTTTCCCACTACCCCTTCTTTTTAAAAAAAACGGGGCTGCTAACAAAGAGATACTCTCAATAAATCTGGCTGCAATCCAAAGTTGTGTGGGCAGGTTTGAATCATATCCATGGAATATACCCATCCCGGAGTAGGCCAGGGTATGAACCAGGTCCAGACTGCCGATAAAAAAATAGGCGATTCCTATAAATAAAAAATAGCTGTGGTCAAGTAATTTTCTTGAATTCCAGGCAATTATAAATATGGACCAGGCAACAACAATGCTGAATATTTCAGCAAGGCTGTGGAAAAGCAGATAATTGTACAGGCTTGAAAGATATAACCCCAATAAAATCAAAACAGCGAGTATTGCGCTTTTCCATCCAGGGACAGCAAAAAATTGTTTTCCCATAATAGTTCCCGGAAATTGGTTTTGCAAATTAATTATACTGCAATTATAACCGCCCCGGGAGATTAAAATCAAGGGAGGATATAATTAAAAAAGCCTGGTGTATCCCCCCCAAATCGTATATTGGGTACACCAGGCTTTTTAGTACAACGAACAAATTAATTATTTATTTATTCATGTTTTTCATACCCCATGGGCAGTTTTTTGAAACGACCGCCATGGATAATGGGATCTCCTTTATATCCCAGGGCCTTAAAATCGATATAATCGGTTTTATTAATCAACTCATCCACATCCCGTCCCTGGGATTTCATATAGGAAAAGTCTGTACCCTTATGGGCAACCTTTTTAAAATCCACGTCCTTGTTGTCCTGGTGACAGCGGTTACAGGTTCTATCACCCTTGAGGCTGTCATGGCACTGGACACAGGATAAGGCCATTTCCTTGGGCATTACCTCATGATCCAACCGCCAGTACATCCAGGTTTCCTTCCACTTGTATGATCCGCTGTAGTCCAGACCAACGGCATCCATACCATCCTGGAAGGCTTTATCCCAATCAAAATTTTTCCAATAGGCTGTGGTGTCATCCTTGTCCCGGGGCCAGAGATGGGGAACAAGAACATAATCATGATCCGCATCAATTGCCTGGATAGCCTTCATTATCTTAAAAGGAACAATTTTGGAGGCTGGGTCATTAATAGAACCTACAGGCTCGGTAATATTGATAATATCTGCATGGAGATCGACCTTATCACCCATTAGCACACGGTTCATATAACCTGAATCCCAGGTGTAGGTCGGGACCACAGACTCGTCCCATTTAAACTCACCTTTTTTCTTGTTATAATCGGGTTTGCCGTATTTATCTTTTTTGGGTTTGCGTTTTTTATCTCCTGCCTTGGACCAGTCCCACCAGGTCTTGGTGGGTTTACATTTTGCGTAAACCGGTGCATGGCAGACATTACAGTCAAGGGTTTTTGAATGCTCATTTAAATGGTGATCCAGGACGCTGCCGCAATAATGGGGTTCGTCTGAATGGCATTGCTGGCAGGTTACCTCGCCCTCGGCAACCGGGACCGAGGAGCTTCTGCCCGCAATCTTGTGATTTCTTGTTTCATGACACTCTGTACAGGTAAAATCATATCCACCCATGTGAACGTCACAGTTTCTGCTGGGCTCAAGGAGCTGCCTTGACAGATCCGCATGTTTAACAGCATCTCCTCCGCCACCATTAAAGTGGCAGGAACCGCAGCTGGCACGGCTTGAATGCCCAACATTTTCGGCAATAAATTTTAAATCAATATCCTTTGCCGGCATGCCTGCATCCGGCCCGGGTTTTTTATACTTGCCCGTGGTATCATGACAAACCAAACAATCCATTTTTGTCTTATCGGTAAAATCAAAAGTATCATCTTTCCAACCATATCCTGCATGACAACTTGTGCAACGAGCCTCGTTGCTTATTGGACTAATTCAGTAGTTGTTCAGGGCTGTTGTGCCCTTACCGTGCATGATATCTTTTCTATGCCCCGTTGTATAGGGAGAGGGACCCTTCCACAGCCAGTGGGCTGTTGTGAGCATATCCTCCGCCTGGTCATCATGGCAGCGCTGGCATTCTGCCGTCACCTGAAATGCATCCGGGTTATCCGGCAGTTTAACCAGTTCCTTATGATCGGGAACATTCTGCAAATGGCATCCCTTGCAGCCCACAGGTCCCTTGGCTTCTTCCTGGTGGCATTCTATACACTGCTGATGATAGGCAGCTTTAAGGCCGATCCGTTCAGGATGATCAGGATTAAAAGACTCCTGATGACAGGCCGAGCACCTTGTTGTTTCCGATGCAGCTTCATCCTTTGGCCTGTAATGATGGCATTTGCTGCAATCATTGGTAAGAGCTGCATGGCGCTTATGGGAAAATCTGACAGGCCCGTAATGGTCTTCCCGGTCCTTGATAATGGGACTGTCCATTAAAAAGTACACGTCTTGAACATCATCCAGGGAAATGCCGGCATCCATGAGACACATCCTTCTATTAATCTGGCAGTCATCCTTGTATTCCTTGATAAAGGGGACGACCTCCTTAGCCCTTTCCTTTGCTTTCTCCTGATCAGGCGCTTTCCAGACCTCTGCCATACACAGGGCAGTCGTCAGGATCGCAAGACCAGCGAAGAAAATAATCTTCTTTATCACTACGACACCTCCTTGGGTGCCTGTAAAACAGGCAGATAGGTCACAACAAATCTATAGATAAACATCAATGTTGCGATAAGCCCTAAAGTGACCAGAATTTCTCCGAGTGCAGGGAAATATCCATTTTCACTCAATGGCGGTTTATATCCTACTATGAATACGTTGATCCGGTTCAATACCACACCAAAGACAATCAAAGATGCGGCAATAAAGACACCTCTTCTGGAATTTCTGACCTTGTCAAAAAGCAGCATTACCCAGGGTACCATCACTCCAAAAAGTATTTCCACAATAAAGGAATTGGTTTGATGGGTTCCTTCCAGAAGGTAAACATAGGTTCCTCTGTAAAACATATCCCCAAGTTTGAGGAACATATAAATTCCCAAAAGGAAAATGGTAATCTTTGTCAGGGGAGCCAGAATGTTCATCTCGGAATCCAGCTTAAATGAAGAGGTAACAAGGGTTGTTTCAAAAACAACCATTGGATACCCAACGGCAAAGGCCGAGGTAAGAAACAAAAGGGGTAAAATCGGTGTATACCACAAAGCATGCAGCTTGGTAGGTGCAACCAGCATGAGTGATCCAAGACTGGATTGATGCATGCAGGACAGGACAACCCCTAAAATGATAAACACCCACATGATTTTACCGATGACGGCGTCACCAACTTTCAATATGGTGTCCACCAGCCCGTTGAGTGAGGAAAGGATACCCGGAAGGTTGACCCTGCCCTTGAATTGTTCTGCAACAATGGGGAAAAATTCAAAATAGAGCACATGAAGATAAACCATAACACACATGGCCACTTCAAAAAGCACTGAATTGGTGTTCCAGTTGAGTACGGGTTTCCAGATGGCCCAGGAACGCCCGATATCCACCAAAAGTCCCAGGACAACAAAGGTGTACCCCAGAACAGCAGTTAAAAGTGCAGGCCGTGTAATGGCTTCATAATAATGCTTGCCTGCAATATGGGCCAAAGCGGCAGTTGTAAATCCGCCGGCAGCAAGGGCGACACCTGTTGCCACATCCACTCCCACCCATAGTCCCCAGGGCCTGGCATTGGTCAGGTTGGTGACATAGCCTATGCCGCCGGTAAACCTTGCAATGATGGCGACTGCTCCTGCAATCATAAACACCAGCATTACAAGAACACCGGGTGTCCAGAATTTTCTATTTAAAGGACTTGCTTTATGTTCCATCAGGCGCCTCCTTTATTTTCCGGTTCTTCAACAACTTTGTTTGATTTATACATGAACGCTCCCAGAACGCTAAAGAGTGCTATGGGTGACCATAGATAACTAAACAGCGAGTGCTGTATGGTTTCGGAAAGTTTCGGTGCAGGTGTATCCGATAATACCGGCAAATTTACTTTTTCAAAGGGTACAGAGGAAATATAAAGCCAGGATGTTCCACCCACCTCTTTTTCACCATACACATGGTCTATATACACACCTGGATTTTCCTTGAGCCTTTTTTTGGCGACTGTTAAAAGAGCCGCTCGCTTTCCAAAGGTTATAGCTTCCGTGGGGCAAATGGTGGCACAGCCCGGAACCCCGCCATCCTTGGAAATCCTGTCGTAACAGAAGGTGC
This sequence comes from Desulfobacteraceae bacterium, assembly GCA_030638935.1. Lineage (GTDB taxonomy): Bacteria > Desulfobacterota > Desulfobacteria > Desulfobacterales > Desulfobacteraceae > NBML01. Next base: position 4,604 of record DAOWDR010000562.1, read on the forward strand.
ATTTCATCACCTTGGGTGTGATGGGGTCGGCATATTCATAGGCTGGAATTTCAAAGGGACAGGCCACCATGCAATAGCGGCAGCCAATACATTTATCCACATCATACCTGACGGTTCCGGTCTCGTCCTTGTGCATTGCCCCGGTAATACAGGCCGATACACAGGCCGGGTCCTGACAATGCATGCACTGAACCTTGGCATAGGTTGGAAGCGGTTTGTCAAAACTATCCAGTTTCCCTGTAAAATATCGGTTTACCACTGTGAAAGCCTTGTGATCCGGCCTTCTTTTTTTGTCAAAAATCGTACATTGACAATTGACCCTTTCAGGTGGGGGCAATTCATTCACCTCGCTGCAGGCCTCTTCGCATTTACGGCAACCAACGCACCGGGTCAGGTCCACCAGGCATCCATAAGGATCCGGGGGCGCTTTTGACTCCCATGCATTGGCAGATGAGGGCAGCACTGCGGCAGATGCCCCGGCTGCTCCCAAAAACTTAAAAAAACTTCTTCTACTAAGTTGCATTCTACCTCCCATGAAAAAACATATTAAAACGGGTACTTTTCCTCTTTAGCAGTATATTTTTTACGCTCTTGTAAAAAAGATGTTTCCATCCCTTGCCAATCCTTTTGCTTAACCAACTATCAATCAAATGCCATCTTGGTTTTCCATTCTTTCCAGACATTCCCCACCAGTTCAGGCCCTGGGCTGAGGGTTGGCTTACCTGGTTTCCAGCCCGATGGAGTGGCTTTGCCTCCCTTTGATTCCCTTACAAGCTGAAAGGCTTGAACCTGGCGAAATGTTTCATTGACATTTCTTCCCACGGGCGGGGTCAACACTTCATATCCCTGAACAATTCCATCCGGATCAATGATAAATCTTCCCCTTGCCTCAACACCGGCATCCTCATCATAAACTCCATAGACCTTTCCCACTCTACCGCCGGCATCGGAGAGCATTGGAAAAGGAACCCCTCCATCCACCATCTTGGAAAGTTCATTATCATTCCACATTTTGTGTACAAACATACTGTCAATACTCATGGAGATAATATCCACCCCAAGTTTCTGAAAATCATTATATTTTTCAGCAACTGCTGAAATTTCCGTTGCTCAGACAAAGGTAAAGTCACCGGGATAAAAACAAAGGAGAACCCATTTTCCAAGATGTTCTGATAAATTTAAATTAATAAATTTGCCCTGCTGGTATCCAGGGGCAGTGAAATCCGGGGCTTTTTTACCTACTTGTATCATTGGAACCTCCTTTTTTATCCTCTCAGTTTCATCTGTTTTTTCAGGCGGTGTTTCTCCCACCGGCCCACCTGTTGGACGGGCACATCCGACCTCTAACTCTTCTGTCATATTGCCTCCTTTGTAGACTTATCCTCTACCATTATAATTTCTCGGCCCTTTTTTTATGCCAAGACAGATGTAATCAACCATCTTTTTTGTATAAACTATTTCATCATTGGAGCGTTTTACAATCATTCTCAAATCCTGTACCACATCAATATCTGCAATAAGCACCTCTAGAACATCTCCTTTATCCATGGCTTTAAGGCAGCCTTTGCATTTGAGCAGGTTAAGGGGTGAAATCACACCCCTGAGATCCAGTATATTTTTTGAAGTCATTCAAGCCCCAAGTGTTAAAATATAAAATTCTAAAGAATCTGTCTGCAACAGGTGTACCCCAGACATCACCTAAAACAGTCTAACTTATAATCATTTGTTTTTATTGATTAATTAATTGGATATAAAACCAAAACTTGACGGTTTGTCCATTTAATAGTATTTAAACACATGTTTAAGTAGCAATAGTGTTTAAACATCTGTTTAAATGCTTAAACAATTGATAAAGGAGAGGGCCAATGAATGACCACGAAATGAACATCTTCTGGAAAAAAATAGTGGATACCATAAATGACGGTCTCATGTTTATTGGCCCGGAAGGTTCCATTTTAATGGTCAACAAAGCCTTTGAAAGGCTTACCGGCTACACATCAAAACAAGCCATTGGCATGTCCTGCGACATGCTGGGTTGTGATGCCTGTGAACAGACCATGCAAACAAGAAAAGAATCGGTATGGTGCAAATTGTTTGAAGAGGGGCAGGATGATATGAAAAAATGCCGCTGCCTTGTAAAATGCAGGGATGGAAGCTTCTTGCCGGTCTTGAAAAATGCCTCCATATTATGGGATGAAAATAAGACAGCCCTGGGGGTTGTGGAAACGCTAACCGATATTTCCGAGCTAACCAAGCTGGATGAAAAGATCCATATTCTTTCCAGGCAATGTGACAGGGAAAATGATTTTTTGGGCCTGGTGGGCAAATCACCTGAAATGCAAAATGTTTTTGATATGATCAGAAAAGCCGCTGAAAGCAAGGCCCCTGTTATCATACTGGGTGAAAGCGGCACCGGCAAAGAACTGGTGGCAAATGCCATCCATTTATGCGGCGCCAGAAAACAGGGCCCATTTATTCAGCTCAATTGCGCCGCATTAAATGAATCAGTCCTTGAAAGCGAATTATTCGGCCATGCCAAGGGCGCATTCACCGGTGCTTACAGCAATCGTATCGGTAGATTTGAGGCTGCCAACCAAGGGGATTTCTTTTTAGATGAAATCGGTGATATTCCCTTATCCATTCAGACCAAGCTATTAAGGGTTCTTGAGTCAGGCCAGTTTGAGAGAGTGGGAGATATTTCATCAATCAAGGTTGACGTTCGAATCATCACGGCCACAAACAGGGACCTTGACGAATTGATAGAAAAAAATGAATTTCGGCAGGATTTACTCTTCAGGATCAACGTCATCCCCATCCACTTGCCGCCCTTGAGAGAGAGGAAAGAAGATATCCCTCTTTTGATCAGTTCTTTTATCAGGCGCCTGAATATAAAAACCGGCAAAAAAATTACCGGAGTGAGTCATGATGCCATGGAAGCCTTTATGGAATATCACTGGCCAGGCAATATAAGAGAACTTAAAAATGCCATGGAGTATTCCTTTGTTACCACGGAAGGTCCTGCCATTCAGCCGAACCATTTACCAAAAAAAATTACCACCCCAAAAAGGAGATCCCCTCCCCCTACCGTGGCAAAAGAGGAGGTTATGCCCGATGAAAAATCCCAGTTGATCCAGGCCCTCAAACAGACAAAGGGCAATCAGTCAAAGGCTGCAAAGCTTCTTAATATCAACAGGGTAACCGTCTGGAACCGCATGAAAAAATACGGCATAGACCTTAAAAAAGTTTTGTCGGTGTAAGCATAATTTTATAAAAGATCTATTGAATATCGGCTGTGACTAAAAATTCTGGCGGATCAACAATATTTCTTTTAACCGTGCAAAGTTCGGCCGCCCTGACAACAGCGGATTTATATTTTTTTGGAAATTCCGGTGGAAGATCCATATGAATATGCACGGTTTCTATCAAATGTTTTTTTTCGTTCCGGTCAAATTCCAGTCTCATTTTAATTTTTGAAGTATCAATACCCCGTTCATCACAAAAATAGACCACATAAACCCCGGCGCAGGTTCCAATGGCGGTCAAAAAAAGATCATAGGGCTCAGGTGCACTCCCGTCGCCCCCCTCATTTTTAGGTTGATCCGTTTCAGTGGTAAATCCCTTGTAAACTGCATTTACTTTTTTATTACCTGGAAAAACAATCTCCATGCCCATTCTTTTCTTCTCCTTGCTGGTACCTAACTTTTCTGTTCTTCCACACTAAATATCAAACTAGTCCTCATTGGAGTGTAATTCACCTTCGGGAATATCTTCGCCCGGTTTCCAGGTTACAAACTCATCGGTTTTAAGTGTTTCTCCGGCGGCCACAGCCTTATCCGTCCAAACGATGCGGGTATTACACTCCCAGACTCTTTTGCCAAGGTCCTTTTGCCTTTGCTCCAATACCTTTTCCGATTCTTCCCTGGTCCCGTCAACTGAAATAACCTTTTTATTGGATTCATCCAAACTATGATCATCATAAATTAATGCATACATAAGCTTTCTCCCTTAATTTTTTTGTGTCACTTTGATCAGATCAAAGTGACACATATTTTATTGTACACCTTTATCAACCCCTTGCAAGCCCTGGTATCAAAGATGGCGGAATAATCATCACAGGACAGGGCGCCCATAAAACCGTCTCTGCGGTTGTAGGTCCGAGAGGCCCTACGTTTGAGCTTTCTCCCATGGCAAGTGGTGCCTCAGTTGAAGTCCCCATCACCATCAGATCCACGGCAGCATTTCTAGCCAGCTTTGAAAATTCGCTGACAACATCGCCATCGCTGACATTAATGGCATAATTGTCAAAGCCCCTTTCTTTCATTTGCCCCACATAGGCCTGGGCAACCTTGGTTTCAGCTTCCTTAATTGCCTGTTCAGCTTTAGATTCATCAAGGTTTAAACGACCAAGGCCATAATAGATCCACAGTTTTGCATCATTTTCCTGTGCAAGATTCAAAGCGAAATTAAAGATATGGTTGCAATAGTCCGTCAGGCAGGTGCCAAATAGAATCTTTTTATACATAATTTTATCTCCTTAGTTTTTACAAATTCAAGGATTATTAGGGTGCAGGCTCAATCATCCGGCCTGCACCCAAGCCACGCTTCCATTAATTACCAAGGGTATCGGCTGAAGCATCTTTCTCAAGGTGCTCATTCCATTTTTCGCCCCAAAGATCGGGAATGGTCTCTTCAATTTCAATAATGGTATCCCAGCTGATACCGATTTCCGTAAAAATATTTTTAAGAGCATCTTCACTGGGAGCCATCCAGATGCAATAGCGAACGCCTTTTTCTTCATTAAAATATGTTCGTATCCATGTGCCGGCTTCAACTGATGCAAATTTTCTCCAATTGGCCTGAATTTCGTCACAATCGATGCCAGGGTTGTTATGAACCATCATGTATTTATTTAATTTACCCATTTTAATTCTCCTTTGTTAAATTTTTAATTTCTTTTTGATTTCCCGGTCAATGCGCATTTTCAACCGCTTTAGATATTAGTATTTCAACAAGCATGCCATCTCTTGTGCCACAGGGTTTCTTTTTTATAACTATTTGTAATTACAATAAAAATAAAAATTTTAGCCTTTGGGTCCTTAAAAAAACCGCCTTTGGCAAGAAAAAAATCCGTTACCAAAGGTGCCACCACCTGCAAGGTGGCGCCACCGGTGGCGCCGAGAAAAAACACAAAAGATAAAAGAGATACAAAGGCCGAAAAACAACACGGGCCAGGCCGTAAAGACCTGGCCCGTGAAAGCCTGTGCATTATTCTTTTTTTTAAACAGGAAAATTAAGTTTTTTAACAAAAACCTCCTGAAAGTCCTGGTTGCAGGCAAGATCAACAATCTTAATTTTATCTGCCAGCTGTATTGCTTTCTCAAGATAGGCATTTGCACACAGAACCATGATAGCGCCGGCGCCGGCCGAGTTTCCTGCAACTTCCACCCTTGCTGGGTCCATGGCCGGAATCATTCCTAAGGTCATCATATCACCTTTGTCCAGAAAGGTTCCAAAGGCCCCTGCAATGATAATTTTTCCAGGCCTGTCAAACCCTGCTTCCTTTAAAAGAAATTCAATGCCGGTAATCAATGCCGACTTGCCAAGCTGGACAGAGCGGATATCTTTCTGGCTGATGAAAACTGCCTTGCCGTCGGAAGAATCATCCTTTGGAGCCAGTATATAATGCACCTTCCCGGGACCCTCATTTTGAAGTGAACCTATTTTGTCCTTTTTGTTAAAAAGCCCGCCTGGCGCTATAATATCGTTCTTAAGAAATTGAGCCACCGCACTGATAACCCCTGTTCCACAGACCCCCGACGGCTTGGTCCTGGAAGATTTTGAGGGGTTAATTAAAGAATATTCCGGCAAATTTTGCAATCCTTCTATCTTAACCCTGTTGATGGCACCGGGGATTGCCTGCATCCCGCAGGACAATGATGCCCCTTCAAAGGCAGGACCGGTTGCGCATGAGGTTGCAAAAAACCCGTTTTTCCCCTTCAGCATCAATTCCCCGTTTGTACCAAGATCCACAAGAAGAGTGCCTTCCGGCTGATTTTCAAGGTCAACCGCAATGGCTGCACTAATAATATCGCCCCCAATAAACCCTGACACCTGGGGCAATATTTGAATTGAAAAATTTTTGAGAGTAAAACCCAAATCATCAGATTGGATATTTCTCGATTCATAAAATGCGGGTTGATAGGGGGAAAACCCAATGGATTCCGGATCAACACCGGCAAATATATGGATCATGGTTGGATTGCCCACGGTCACCATTTGAGAAGCCATTTCCTCTTTAAGACCACAAGATGATATAAGCTCTTTAATCCCCCACTCTATTGCTCTGACAACAAGCCTTTGCAGACGTTTCAGATTTTTTGCATCCTGGCCCACGGCACCAATGCGGCTCATTACATCGTCCCCATAAAGGGCCTGGGGATTTTTTACAGCCAATGAAGACACAACCCTGCCATTGGATGTATTGCAAAGATAAATGGCAATGGTTGTTGTACCAAGGTCCGTGGCAATACCGTAGTGATCCTCTCCCTCAACATCCTTGAACCTGTCCTTGAATGCAGGCGGAAGAGATGCTGCGGCTTTGGTTATAATATGGGAGGACAGCATGGATGATTCCGGAATTTCAACGGAAATATCTTCTGAAACAATTACCTGGCATGCCTCTTTAAAGTCAGTCTCTCCATTGTCTGAAACTATTTTGACCCGGCATTTGCCACAGCTTCCCTTGCCCCCGCAATCGGATCTCAAAAAAATACTCTGGTCCATGAGGGCTTCCATCAGGCTTCTTTCCGGCCTTGCATTGATCTGTCTGCCATGGGGCAAAAGGTTAACTATGTATTTCTTATCTGACATTTGGGTTCCTTAATTGCTTTTTTATCATCTTAGCCAAATTATAAAATAGATTATATTTTTTTTACCAATTGATTGGCTGCCGTTAACAAAGGGTCCCAAACCGGGCCAAAGGGCGGTGCATATGCTAAATCCGTCTGGGAAAAATCATTGACAGTCATTTTATTATGCAATGCCACGGCAATTGCATTTATCCTGTGGGCCACCCCCTCTTTGCCCACCATCTGGGCCCCAAGCAGACGGCCTGTCTTTTTGTCGGCCACCATATTTATATGAATCGGTGTTGAGCCCGGATGTCCATGGGCCCGGGACCTTGTTTTTACATTATTTTCCACAGGATCAAATCCTGCCTCTTTGGCCTCTTTAAAATTTAGGCCGGACCTGGCAACCTCCAGGGAAAAAACCTTGAACACCGATGTTCCTGCAACTCCTTGAAGCCGGGTTTGAGTTCCGCAGACATTATCGGCAACTGCCCATCCTGCTCTGTTTGCTCTTAATGCCAGGGGAATCCAGCATTTAGCGCCAGAGACCAGATGAAAAGCGTCGGCACAGTCTCCTGCCGCATAAATATTATTATCCGAGGTTTGCAAAAAACTGTCCACGGCTATTGAATCGGAAATTCCCAAATCAAGACCGGCTTCTTCTGCAATTTTACTGCAAGGTTTTACACCCATTGCCACAAGAACCAAATCTGCTTCAAGGATTAAATTTTCGCATACAAGCTGAACCCTGTTACCCAGGGGTTCAATCTTCTCAATGGGCACTCCTGAATAAATATCAACACCTTTGTCGGTTAGCTCCTGGTAAATAACATCTGCAAGATCCGGGGACAGCCAGGGCAAAAAAACCGGCCCGGGCTTGATCATGCTTGTTTTTATCCCTCTTTTTTCAAAGGCCTCACACATTTCAAGGGCTATATATCCCATACCGATAATCACAGCTTTTTTGATTGGATTCTTCTCAAGATAATATTTTATCTGTTTGCCCTGTTCAAGACTCTTTAAAGCCATCACCTGGGGCAGATCAATCCCGGGCAGGTCGGGTTTCACGGAAGAAGCGCCCGTGGCGATGAACAGCTTATCATAGTCAAAACTAAATGCTTCCCCCCCAATGGTTATTCCAACCACCTTTTTTGCCCTGGGGTCAATGTCCGTCACCCTATGCCCGGTCAGAAGATTTATCCTGTTTTTTTCAATAAAAACCCGGGCTTTTCTTACGACAAGGGTTTCCATTTCCCTTTCAGGGTCGGCAATGTTATAGGGCATTCCACAGGCACTGTAAGAAACATCATGGGTCTGCTCCAATACAATAACCTCCATATCCGGATCTATTCTTTTTGCGCGGCTGGCAGCACTCATACCTGCAGCATCACCACCTATGATAACAAATTTCATGGGCTCTGCGTTTTTATTTTTGCTTGCATGGAAAAGGCATGGTAATTTATATAATTTTATTTTGCAATATTTTCAATTGATCCATGAACAGACCCTTAAACCGATCCAGGGTTATGGGGTATGGCTGCATGGGAATTCCCATCCAATCACAATATTCAAGAAAACCTTCCGGGTCTTCCTCCATATACTGATCCAGATATCCAATGCCGTCAAGGACAACAGCCCCCCCTTTATGCCTGGGAAAATTTTCATTGGCAATGGCTTTGTCCCAGCCCTTGAACACCTGTTTTCGATATTTAACCCAGCCCGGTGTCATAAACCAGGTTGGTTCACCACCGGCAATTTCATTTGTTATCTGCTTCATCTCATCATCACTGGCAAGCATTCCCATGCAATGGCTGGCCTCGATTCTGGCAACCTTCAATCCCTGCTCCTCAATTATTGTCTGCATCAGCCGGGTCGGATCATCCGGATTGACATAACAATATTTACCGCCGTAGACAACAATCACACCATTGGCAACCAACTTGGCTTTTTCAATAAACTTTATGAGCTGGGTTTCAAGTTCAGGGATATCCTGGTGAAGCCCCGGAGTTGTATAAAATACATGTTGGGTATCAAGAAATCCTTCTTTTACAAGATGATTAATTTCAGGACTCATGGTTCCACAGGCCACTATTGCAGTATCGCTAAATGAGAGTTCTTCCACAACAACCTCCAATATAATTATGATTAATCTGGATCAATATTTAATTGATCCCACAGCTTACCCATTAAAGATAGGTTAAAAAATATTGTATCAACATTTATGCCAGATATTGGGCTGCAATCGTTTCTTTTTATAAATAGTTGTAATTACATTGGAAAAAAATATAATTCATTTCAATATTAAGCTGATAATAAAGCCTTGACAAAAGAACGACCCGTTACCTATCATGCCACCATGACAAAGTAGCGCCACCGGTAGCGCCGGGACCAATAAAAGGATACTCCCATGGATGACATAAAAGTTGAAATACAAAATAACCCCTTCGTAAAATTATTGCTTGAATCCATTGGGGATGGTATTTTTGTCCTTGACCCATTAGGAACAATCATTGTCTGGAATCCGGCCATGGAAAAAATCACCGGCTATTCATCCGAGGAGATAAAAGGTAAGAGCTGTAACATTTTAAATTTCAATCAATGTTTTGATAAAGATTGTCCCACCGGCATGAAAGACTGCGGTATTTTAAAACACGGAAAGGTGGAACCCACCGAATGTCTGCTGAGTCATAAGAACGGGCACTCCCTCAGTGTAACAAAAAATGCCAGGGTGATAAAAAACAATCAAAATAAAATCATGGGAATTGTTGAAGTTGTTACTGATCTGACAGAGCTGAAAAATGCCAGGTTAAAAATGGAAGAGGCCACCCGCCGACTAGGTGAATTAAATCGTCTGGGAGGCATTATTGCAAAAAGCCAGGTCATGCAAAACGTATTTACCTTTATCAAAGCCTCGGCTGCAAGTGAGGCGACCATACTGATCCAGGGAGAAAGCGGAACAGGAAAAGAACTTGTGGCAGGAGCGATTCATTCCATTGGAGAACGAAGAGACAAGCCTTTAATAACCATAAATTGCAGTGCCCTTTCAGAGTCCCTGCTTGAAAGTGAACTATTCGGTCATGTAAAGGGCTCTTTTACCGGTGCCGGCAAGGACCGTATCGGGCGGTTTGAAGAGGCAGACGGGGGCACTATTTTTTTAGATGAAATAGGCGAAATCACCCCTTATATACAGGTAAAGCTGCTCCGGGTACTACAGCAAAAAGAGATAGAGCGGGTTGGAGAATCCAGAAAACGTAAAATTGATATTCGCATTGTCACGGCTACAAACAAAGATCTTAAGTCTTTGGTGGATAAAGGATTATTTAGAGAGGACCTGTACTACAGACTTAAGGTTTTCCCCATTTACCTGCCCCCCTTAAGAAACCGGAAAGAAGATATTCCCCTTCTTGTCAATCATTTTATTAAACTTAACAATGAAAACTTAACAATTAAAGCCAAGGGAATATCAAAACATGCATTAAAGGCTTTTATGGATTATGCCTGGCCGGGAAACATAAGAGAACTTGCCAATGCAATCGAGCATGCCTTTGTTCTCTGTTCCGACAGACAAATTGATATCACCGACCTTCCCCTTGAAATCAGGGAACCTGTTACCGAATCTGTTGAAAAAGAGACACCAATTCCAGTCATAAAAAAAGCTGCCCACTCTTTGACCAGGGAAAAATTGATTGGCCTTCTCCATGACCATGACTGGAATAAGGCGGAAGTTGCAAGGCGTGTGGGGTTAAGCCGGGCATCTATCTGGAAGTATATGAAAAAATGGGAAATACCTTTACAAAAAAAATCCGGGGCAGCTTCTGGCGGTATATAAGCTGCCCCGGATGACGGTGAGGTGGTTAGTCAGATTTTGGAGGTAAGTAAATGCCTTACATCTGATAACTGAAAAAGGGTTACTGCACACTTGATGCCAACCCATTTAATTAAAATCATCAATTATGCTTAACCCCTTATTTTAAAGGCCTTTAAAGAAATATTTTTTTAAAAAGCCTACTTTCTCAAATTCAAAGTAACGCTGTTTTTCAAATAGTAGCGCAACCATAACGTTACCTATTGCTTTTAGTAACGCCATATTGTCAATTCGCTGTTCTTCTATTTCATTGAAAAAAAGCCAAAAAGCATTGGTTTTAAAGGCATTATGAACAATTTACTTGCTGATAATTACGGTTTTTATTGATTTTGGCACCAACCTTGCTATAGCCCTTTTTAAAAAATGGACCCTGCATCTCCAGAATATTAAAAGATGCATTATATATAGATAACGGAGGAAAAAAGATGACAGATCTTAGCGCAATAGAAGCCGCAGACATAGTTGATGCAAGAGGCAGTGCATGCCCTGGACCCCTTCTTGAAGCAAAAAAAGGAATCGGCAAAGTTCAGGTTGGCCAGACACTTGAAATTCTTTCCAACGATAACGGAACAAAAACCGATCTTCCGGCATGGGCTGGAAAAGTAGGACATGAATATCTTGGCCTTCTGGAAGCTGACGGATATGACAGGCATTTTATAACCAGAAACAAATAGGCAGGTGATGATGTCACCCCAGGCGAAGGAACAACAGAACAAAATTTTAATATTAGCCACGGAAACCTGTGCCTATCCCGGAGCGGATTCTGTGGGTCAAGCCCATTCGACTTATCCTGCAAACACCTATATTTTAAGGGTAAGGGCACCCGTGCTTTTTCCTGAATCTTTTTATTTTGACTGCTTCAAAAAAGGAATAAGCGGTATCATTATCATG
>DAOWDR010000054.1 GCA_030638935.1 Desulfobacteraceae bacterium
AAGCAGTCTATCCGGAACCAGGTAATTTCTTCCTATAAAAAAGAAGATGCCCGCTGGCAACTCTTCCAGGCAAAAAATGCCGGAGAGGAACTGGACAGGGAGCTTGAAAAAGCATTTAAATAGCGGTGAAATTAATTTTTTTTATGGACAAGTTCGGGGGATCTTTTATATGATCTCCCAGGAAGCATAATCACATAAATCTGGAGGCGAAACATGAAATCGATCCAGGCAGAATTCCAAAAAGACCCTCGGGAAATCAAGATCAAAGCCAAAGCAAAACAAGAGGACTGGATAAAGGTCTGCCAAAGGTTCAATGATGATGTGGAACGAATCTGTGACGTAACCGATCTTGGGGACTATACCGGTCTTTATCAATGTTTTGATGATGCGAACAAGGGCTTTTTCTATCTTGTGGAAGAGGACAAGGCCTTGTTCCGGATAAAACGAAAGCATTTTCTGGATAATATTGGCAGCAGACAATAGGGTTTTTATTCGGGGTTTACCCGGGGTATCCCCTTTCTGCCCGTAATATTGCCATTAAAAAACAAAGCCAGGAGTGTTCCATGGCAAAAAATTTAAAAACAAACCTGATCAATAAACAGATCATCTCTATTTTAAAGAAATTTATGATTTTTGATGACCTGACATTGTCAGATATAAAAAAAATATTAAGCATGGATTCCAACCTTGATGACCCCTACCAGAACCGGATTGTAAAATTGTGTCAATACAAAGCCGGAGAAACAGTTATCCGGGAAGGAGAGTTTGACTGCTGGTCCTTCTGGGTGGTGAAGGGGGTCTTTGATGTGATCCAAAACAAGGAAGTCATTGCCACCTTTTCAACTTCAGGGGAAATATTCGGGGAAATGAGCGTTCTGGAGGGGATTCCCAGGACGGCATCTGTTGTGTCCGTAACCACCGGGGTCTGCCTTTGCATTGATATGTCTGTTATTGAAAACCTGGGCGACAAATCCGTCAGTACCACCATGAAAAATGGGTTTTACAAAGTAATTCTGGACCGCCTCACCAAAACAAAAGACAAAATGATGGCAGAAAAACAAGAGATTGAAATAAAATATGCCGACCTTCTCAGCTTTGAAGAAAAGATCCGGGCCAAGGCAAAAGAATAAAATGGCAGATCAATTTTTAAGGGGCATCAAAGATGAAATTCTTCCACCCATCCTGCAAATCTTTGGGCGTGGCCTGGATTAATTTTTTCCAGCTCTTCCATAATCAGTGGCAAGGTCATTATCCTGTCCTGATTTTTCGGGTGTTTTGAAAAATATTTATCAGCACAGCAGATGATTTTTTCTTCCAGGGAAACTGGAACCATATCCCTTTTGGGCAGGGGCAGGTTCTCCCGAATAATATTATCAAGGGTGATGCCTGCCCCGGTATGCCGCTCTGCCACAAGGCCAAAGGCCGGATCAAGCCCCTGATCATCTAAAAGCTGCCGGCCCAGATACCCGTGACAGATATAAGGGAACTCACCCGTGCAACCGATAGATTCCGCCCGGGTCATGAAAATACCGATATCATGGAGCATGGCTGCGGCTTCAATAAATTCAAGATCAGGCCCCAATTGGGGAAGATTCCGGGCTATCTCAAGGCTTTTCCGGGCCACATGGCAACTGTGATCCACCAGAATTTTATACAGAAAAGATTTTGGTGGATAATATTTTTCAATGAGGGCAAGGGATTCCATGGAAGTATCAGGACAAAAGAACCCCTTGAATAAAGGGGTCCAGGTCCCCGTCCAACACCCTGTCAACATCCCCTATTTCAAGGTCGATGCGATGGTCCTTGACCATGCGGTAGGGGTGGAGCACATAGGACCGGATCTGGCTTCCCCAGGCAATATCATCCTTTCCGTCGTGGAGGTTCTGCATCTTTTGATTCTGCTTGTCCTTTTCCAATTGATAGAGGCGGGATGTCAGGACTTTAAAGGCAATTTCCTTGTTCCTATGCTGGGAGGATTCCTGCTGGCATTGGGCCACAACCCCGGTGGGCAGATGGGTGATTCGAACGGCGGAACTGGTCTTGTTAACATGCTGGCCCCCGGCACCACTGGCCCGGTAGACATCAATCCGTAATTCGCTTTCATCAATATCGATTTTAATTTCATCCTTGATTTCAGGATAAACAAAAACAGAGGCAAAGGAGGTGTGGCGTTTTCCGTTGGCATTAAAGGGAGATATGCGAACCAGTCGGTGGACCCCGGATTCCACCTTCATGAATCCATAGCAATTTTCACCGGAAACACGGAGGGTGGCCCCTTTGAGACCGGCTTCGTCACCTGGTTGATAATCAATGACCGTAAGCTTATACCCTTTTTTATCAATCCACCGGGTATACATCCTGAACAGAATTTCAGCCCAGTCCTGGGAATCGGTACCACCGGCCCCGGCATTGATGGAGACCAGGGCATCCCGTGCATCGTCTTCATGGTTCAGGGTAATGTCCACGGAAAATTTCTTTATTTTTTTTTCCAAACCAGTCAGAAGAACCGCCACCTCCTGCTCGCTTTCCTTGTCCGATTCTTCCAGGGCCATCTCCAGCAATAGGTCGGCCTCTTCAATATCCTGGGAAATAGACTGGCAGGTCTCAAGGAGATTGGACAGAATTGTCCGCTCTTTTAAAAAATCAGTGGCCTTTTCCGCATCATTCCAAAAATCGGGTCTGGCAATGAAATGTTCCAGTTCCCGGAGCCGTTTATCCTTTACGGGGAGGTCAAAGATACTCCTTGAGTTTGTCTGATTTGGCGTAAATGGCTGTGATGGTCTGTTTTAAATCGGCACTCATTTTTGGATTCTCCTAAAGATTTTGTTTATCCCTTTTACCATGAAACCAAGACAGATTGCAACCAATGCCGCCATACCAAGAAGGTCACCGTGGCGGGTATAAAAAGATATCTCTTCCAGGACCGGCACGGGCCGGGTGATGGCCGCAGTTGTAAAAAGATCAGTCTCGGACAGGACACGGCCCACAGGATCGATAAACCCGGATATTCCGGTGTTGGCAGCCCGGACAACGCTCCTGCGGTTTTCAACCGCCCGGAGCACGGCAATGGAAAAATGTTGTCTGGCTGCGGAAGTTAACCCGAACCAGGCATCATTGGTCATGGTGGTCAAAATATCTGCCCCGTTTTTGACAAATTCACGGGCAATGGAAGGAAAGAGAATTTCAAAACAGATGAGTACACCTGTTTTGTGGTCCTTAAAGGCCAGGGGAACAAAGCTCTTCTCTCCTCTGCTGAAATTTCCGGCCTGATCCGTGATCTTTCCAAGAAAAGTTAAATACTCTTCCAGGGGAACATATTCTCCAAAGGGGACAAGGTGGGTCTTGTCATAGGTGCCGGTCACAATGGAGAGCTGGTTGAGCATATAGGCCCGGTTATAAAATCTGATATCTTCCCTGCCCCTTTCAAAGGCGGGGCTGCCCATGAGAAAATGGGTTTTGGCCTTTCTTATATAGATATCCACTTGACTGGAATACTCCGGGTCTGCCCCATAGTAAAAAGGGAGGGCTGTTTCCGGCCAGATGATAAGGGCAGGTTTTGTTTTGGCCGCCCCAAGGGACAGGCTGCCGTATTTTTCAATGGTGGCATTTTTAAAGGTCTTGTCCCATTTCAGGTCCTGGCTTATATTTCCCTGGATAATAGAAATATTTGGTTTTGGGGCGTTTTGGATCCCACGGTCAATTGCCTGGATTCTTGC
>DAOWDR010000661.1 GCA_030638935.1 Desulfobacteraceae bacterium
GACGAGCGGAAGGGATTTAGCGGCGTCACTTCACCCTGACGGTGCCGGGCAAAGGGGCAGTCACTGGAGACAAAAAGTCCTGGGTTTAAAAACCCTATGCTGCTATTTTCTTTACGAAAAACATATTTAAATTTTTGCAGAAGGCCTTTTCAGGTATCTATATATTCACTCACCGAGAATTGCTGTTTCTGGTTTGTCTTGCTAAATTTTTTCGGCAATATTATGGTATCAGGATACAATAACCTTTAATATCAGGCATGAGCATGTATCCGAAACTGGACCCAAAGTTTGTTTATGGCATTTTTCCCAATCTTGATCCTTCATTGTTCTCTCTTCTGAATAACCGGGTGGCTTCATTTTATGAAAATTTTGAAAAAAATGAAAGCGAAATGGCAAAGGATCTGGTCCAAACGCCTGCTTTTATTAAAGTTATGCTGTTCAGTGAATATATTGCCGTCAATATATCCAGAAATCCCGGCCTTTATCAAAAATTGTTGAGCACCGGGGATCTGTCTTTATCCTATTCCGATATAACCTATTTAGATAAGCTTGAAAAAGTCATGGACCGGGAGAGACTGGATATGGC
Organism: Desulfobacteraceae bacterium; assembly: GCA_030638935.1. Classification (GTDB taxonomy): domain Bacteria; phylum Desulfobacterota; class Desulfobacteria; order Desulfobacterales; family Desulfobacteraceae; genus NBML01. The sequence goes on from DAOWDR010000661.1 coordinate 587, forward strand.
TTTTGTTAAAGAGACTCTGCTTGGGGTCAAACTATATGAATCCATCCGTATTGCATGGCGGGACCTGACTGGCACGGCCGGGCTTAAAGAAACCTTAAGGGACTTGTCAAACCTTGCTGAAGCCTGTGTGCGGTTTGGGTTTGATTTTTTGTATGATGATCTTTGTCAACGTCTTGGCACCCCGGCTGATACCAAGGGGAATTTCCAGCAGGTAATTGTCCTTGGCATGGGAAAGCTTGGGGCCAGGGAACTAAATTTTTCATCTGATATTGATTTGATTTTTGTTTATCCAAGGGAAGGATTTACCACGGGCAAGAATCCAATTTCCAATGATGAATTTTTCACAAAACTATGCCGTGGGTTTTTAAAACTGTTTACCATGGGAGGCGGGATAAATTTTTTCCGGGTGGATACCAGGCTAAGGCCCTTTGGTGACGGCGGGCCCCTTGTTATGAGTGCAATGGCATTTGAAGATTATTACCAGGCCCAGGGCCGGGAATGGGAACGGTATGCCATGATAAAGGCAAGACCCATTGCAGGGAATGTTGATGAAGGGTACGCCCTTCTCAAGGGATTGAATCCTTTTATCTACCGGCGGTATTTTGATTATGGCTCCTTTGATTCCTTTCGGGAGATGAAGCACAGGATTACCCTCCAGGTGAAGAATGCTAAACTTAAAGACAATATCAAACTGGGAGCCGGCGGTATCAGGGAAATTGAATTTTTCGGCCAATTGTTTCAGCTTATCCGGGGGGGGGTGGAACCGGGACTCCAGGAGCAGCAGATTTTAAAGGTGTTGGACCTGTTGGAAATTCACCAATGTATCAACAAAGAAACTAAGCAGGATTTAAAGGACTCCTATTCTTTTTTGCGAAGAGTGGAAAACAGACTCCAGGAATACCAGGACCGCCAGACCCATGATATACCGGCCAAGTCAGACCAGCGCCTTATTCTGGCCCTGTCCATGGGCTTTGATTCCTTTGATTCCTTTAATCTGGAGCTTTCCCGGGTTTTAGATCTGGTCCACGGCCATTTTTCCCAGTTATTGGTGACCGAAGAGGAGGAGGATACAGATAGACAAACCAGGCATCTTAGGGAAATGTGGACCAATATTAATGATCCCCAGTTTTCATCGGATGCGGTTGATGTTGCAGGCTATGGGGACCCGGATCAGGTGTTGGCTAGTTTGAGAACCCTTGCCGTCCACCCCAATACCCAGCGCCTGACCCCCACCGGTCAGAAAAAATTGGCCCGGCTCATGCCAATGCTGGTTAAAAAGGCAGGTCAAAAAAAAGAATCCCAATCCATACTCAACAAACTGATCGATCTTGTTATCACAATTGAGCGCAGGACCTGTTATCTTTCCCTGCTCATTGAAAACAAGGGAGCCCTTGATACCCTCATTGTCCTGGCCAGGAAAAGCCCCTGGATTATCACCTTTCTCAGCCAGCACCCGGTATTACTGGATGAACTCATGCATCCGGCCACCCTGTATGCACCGCCTAAAAAGGATGTGCTTGAAAAGGAAATGGCAGACCGGATGGCAAAAATTCCTTCCAAGGATGTGGAATACCTGCTGGAAGAACTCTGTATTTTTTGCCAGGTAAACACCCTGCGTGTGGCTGCCGCAGACGTCAGTGGAAATTATCCCCTCATGAAAGTCAGTGATCATCTGACATATATTGCAGAAAC
>DAOWDR010000169.1 GCA_030638935.1 Desulfobacteraceae bacterium
AATGGCACCCAGTGTTGTTTCCCCCCCATGGATATGGGCAACGGGAATTCTACTGACCTGGGCGGCTGCTGCGCAGCAAAACGCTTCATACCTGTCACCAAGAATGACTACCAGCTCCGGGCGGTATTCAGTAAAAAAATTTCCATATTCAGAAATGGCTATTCCCATTGAACGGCAGATACCCGTTGAAGAATCATCCATCAACTCTATATCCACACAGGCATCCGGCTTAAACCCGTCCCTGTGAATTTCTTCGAGGGTCATGCCCTGTTCCAAAACCAGGTGGGTTCCGCTGACCAGTAATTGCAACTGCAGTTCAGGGCTGTCAGCAATCTCTTTGATCAAATTTCTGAGCAGGCCATATTCAGCCCTGGTGGAGGTATATACACATATATTACGCATCGAGCAGGTCATCTTTTTTATATTTTTTATCAGCACACCTACCTATCATATCATCCCATTTCATTGGGCTGATCCCATTCCCCGGTCTTTTTACCGCCAGATTCTCGCTGGTAAATTTTTCGCCGACAGCAATACTGCAGGCTGCCACAATACTTTTTCGGGCAATGGGAATATTCTTTTTCTCCGACGGACTTGGTTTTTTTATACCGTTTCCAAGGGCCTTCTCTATATTTCTCACAGACCTGACCATCTGGGCCAGCTCTCCGGGTAAAAGAGAAGCGCTGTGGTCCGGGCCCGGTAGATTTTTATCCATGGTAAAATGTTTTTCTATGATACCTGCTCCCAAAGCAACTGCGGCAATGGGAATCTCAATTCCTTTGGTATGATCAGAGTAACCGATCCCAACGCCCGGAAAAGAAGATTTAAGGGTTTCCATGGCCTTAAGGTTCACATCCTCCATGGGGGTCGGGTATTCAGTGTTGCAATGGAGGAGGGAAATTTTTTCCAGGGAAACTCCGGCAGTGGTAAACACTAAAACAGCCGCCTTGATTTCTTGTAGGTCTGCCATTCCCGTTGACAGTATAATCTCCTGTCCAAAGGCTGCAATCTTCCTTAAATAGGGTAAATTGGTAATTTCCCCCGAGGGAATTTTCCATTTGCTGATCCCGATTTTTTTTAACAAATCAATGGTTGTCAGGTCAAAGGGGGCAGACAAGAATTCAATTTTATTCAATTCACAGGTTTTTATTAATTCCAGATGAGACCCATGGGAAAGTTCAAGCTTTTTTAACATCTCAAACTGGGTTTCATTGGCCTTGGATGTTTTTTTTTGGTAATCTGCCTTGGCCGCATTTTTTGTAACCAGGGTTTCTGCTTTGAATGTCTGAAATTTTATGGCGTCTGCACCTGCTTTTGCAGCCGCTTCCACCATTTGTTTTGCCCGTTCAACCGATCCGTTATGATTCACCCCGGCTTCGGCTATTATAAATACTCTTTCAGGACACATTATTCATCCTCATCCTGAATTGCCCGGCCATCTTTTTTACTCAGTATGAGACCTCCTGCCTTAAAAAAATAATTATCAGGCAAGCTGGCACCCTGAACAATGGTGGCATTGGATCCCACAAAACTGCCGGAACCAATCACTGTCTCCCCATTGAGCACTGCTGCCGTGGAGATATGGGTATGATCACCGATTATGGCATCATGCTCGATAAGGCATTTGGTATTTAGGATGCAATTGCTCCCCACCCGGGATCCGGCATTTACAATTGCCTGGTGCATGACAATCGTTCCTTCCTCAAGGCTGGCATGTTTTGAAACATGGGCCAAAGGAGAAATGATTACCGGAAAAATAAACCCTGATTTTTTCAAACGATTGAAAATCTTTTTTCTGGTATGGGATGATCCCATCTGCCCAAGTGCTATAAAGGCATAATCATATCTTTTTTTCAAAATTTCAAGGTCATTATCACACCCGATGATTGGATAGCCCAGGATTGATGTCCCTGTATTGTTCCCGGATTTTTCAATTATCCCGGCAATCTTAAACCCAGTATGGGTCTCTATGACATCGATGCAAGAGCGGCAATGGCCGCCGCCGCCAATGAGGAGTATTTCTTTTTCAGGCATTGATCCTCGCACTGCTCGGCAGATTGATAATTCTTTTTGAAAGCCATTGCGCATTTTTCAAACCATCCTGCTGACAATTCTTATACATTTGAAGGCCCGGCATTAATTGCCAGGCAGGCCGGGTCATTATCCCTGATTCATTTGTTTTTTTTAAAAAATCATCCCGTTGGGTTTGATCCGGTGCAATCAAGGTATTCAACCAAT
>DAOWDR010000699.1 GCA_030638935.1 Desulfobacteraceae bacterium
AAGTTCTGTAGGCCAGGGCAAAATTATCCATGGCTGTGCGCAAAAATTTATTTCCCAGAGCAGTGTCAAGCCTGTCTTTATAGTCTTTTAAGCTTTCTTGTTTTTTCATGGGTCACTCCACCAGCAAAATTACAAGTTCCAGGGGTCCGTGGACACCCAGGGCCAACACCCGTTCAATATCAGCTGTTCTACTGGCACCGGTGATAAAAGCGGTGTAGGAAGAAGGGTGTTTGACCAGGTCATTTAGTTCATCTGCCATGGAAGAGGCTGTTTCCCTTATCTTTGACTCCTTGAGAATGGCCACATGGATCTCACAGAGCATGGTGGAAAGCCGGGTCTCTTCGGAATCGGAATTCAATACCAGGGTTCCGGTTTCGGCAATGCCAAAATCCACCGGGGTAACGCCCATGTCAATACCGCCGGGATACTCCCGCAGCTTATCTTGAATAAGAAGGATATCCCCGGCTTCTCTGCAGGCCTTGGAAAACGTTTTGAAATCATCTTCATCCAGGTTGGGGGCTGCTATAACCCGGCAACTTTCTGTGGCTGGCGAAAATTTCACCTGATCAGGATTCATCTGATTCGATTTTATTTGGCCCGGCCCCATATGACCAGGTCCCATCTGGGATTCCCAGGGATCTTTTGCCTTGCAAAGATCAAGGGCCTTATCCAGGGCAGATGCCAGATCCTTGACCCGGTAAACCTTTGCAGATACCAGGGATGCATTTTCAATAAATTTACTGGTGTTTTCATTGACAATGGCGTTCATGCTTCACTCCTTTTTATCAAGACCCGAAAAAGATTCCCGGCAGCCAAGTCACAACAGAGGGGAACAGGCAGAGGATGGCCATGCTGATAACCTGGAGCAGGACAAAGGGCAAAATCCCTCTGTAAATATGTCCCATTGTATAGCCTGCCGGTGCCACACCCTTAAAATAGAAGAGGGCATATCCAAAGGGCGGGGTTAAAAATGAGGTCTGGAGATTAACGCACATGAGCAAAGAGAACCAGAGGGGGTCAAAATCCAGCTCCATGGCAATGGGCAGGAAAATGGGCACTGTCACCAAAAGGATGGCGGCCCAGTCAATGAACATTCCCATGATAAAAACGATGAACATCATAACCCCAAGGATGAGCCAGCGGTTCATGCCCGAGCCGATGAGAAGGTCTGCCACCACATCCCCGCCGCCCATGCTTAAAAAGACCGTGGAAAATAATTTACCGCCGATGAAAAGCATCATCACCATGGAGGTGGTTCTCAGGGTGGCATAGGCAGATTCCTTTAACACCGTAAAATTCAGTTTTTTGTTAAAAAATGCCAGTATCATAGATCCAAAAGCGCCCAGGCCGGCAGCTTCCGTAGGGGTGGCCACCCCGGCCAGAATGGTTCCCATGACGGCCAGAATCAGCACCATGGGGGGTACCAAAGACTTTAAGGTCATGGCCCATTTTTCCCCTGCCGTATAGGTTGAGGCCTCATCCTTTGAAATGGGGGGACCTAAGGTTGGATTGAAATTACACCGGATCAGGATATAGGCAAAATAGAGTCCTGCCAGGATCAGGCCCGGAAAAATGGCGCCGGCAAACAGATTGCCCACAGAAGTTTCCTTCATTCCCGTAAGACCGCCGTAAACAACCATCATGATGGAAGGGGGAATCAGAATGCCCAGGGTTCCCGCAGCACAGATAATTCCTGCGGTCAATTCCTTTTGATACCCCTTTTTGATCAGGGTGGGGGTGGCTAAAAGTCCCATTGCCACGACCGATGCACCGATGATGCCTGTGGTGGCAGCAAACACCGTACAGACCACGACCACAGCAAGGCCAAGCCCACCCTTGATGCCGCCCAGAACAACGTAGAGGGCTTCAAACAGGGCATCGGAAACCTTGGACCGGTCCAGGATCTGGGCCATGAGTATAAACAGAGGGATGGCCACCAGGGTATAATTATTCATCAATCCCCAGGTGTTGTTGACAAACATCTCAAAGAGCATGGGAAAGGAAAATCCATTTTCAATAAGACCAAATAGCGTTGCAACCGCAGCCAGGGTATATGCAAGGGGATGCCCCAGGGTGATTGCCAGGATAAGGGTGGCAAACATGGCCACTGTCAGGAATTCAATACTCATGGAAAAAACCTTCCTTATTGTTTAAGTGAGTTGATATCTTTAATTAAATTTGCAATGCCCTGGAGCAAAAGAAACAGAAAACAGATGGCCATGAGAATTTTCAAGGGCCAGATGGGCGGTGCCCAGGAGGTGGAATTAACCTCAAGGCCTTTTGTGGATACATAGGCAAACTTAAAGGACCAGAGGGTCATGAAGGTCATCACCGGCATGAAAAAAGCCAGGTTGGTAATAACTTTTATAATGGCCTGGATTTTCTCAGAGGTCAATGCGGTAAAGATATCGACCCTGACGTGGCCGTCATAGACATCGGTATAGGCCAGCCCGAACATATAGTGAAGGCCATATAAAAAAGTGGTAGCCTCAAAACCCCAGCTTGTGGGGGCGTTGAACACATATCTCATGAACACTTCATATACCACTATGGCCAGCAGGGGGTAGATGAGCAAAGAGGTGATCTCCCCCTCTTTTCGGGTGATACGTTCCAAACTTTCTGATACTGATTCCAACATGTCATTTCCTTTATTTGAAGATTCTATCTAAGGATAAAGGTCCGGCCGCCTGTATATTGGGATTGTTGGTGGCAGCCGGACCAAAAGATTCAGGCAGGGCCTAAATGCTTTTTTTATTCATAGGTCTGACCGCTGATATAGGTTTCATAGGGCCAGGCAGCAGCACCGCCCCTAACTTTTCTCCAGTCTGCATAATCTTCGGTAAATGCTTCCTGGGAATCCATGACCTTTTTCACATCAGGGTATTTTGCTTTCAGAGAGTCAATATAGGTTTTGGTGGTTTTTCTAAACTCAATGCGGGTGGCTTCGTCCATATTGACAAATTCAACATTTTCCTTGAACAAACGGATGGCTTTGGCATTCAGGTTGTTGATCCAGTTATAGCTCCAGAGCTGGGTTTCCTTGGCACAGATGTCAATAATCCATTTGAGATCTTCGGGCAGCTTTGCATAGGCATCCTTGTTAAAGAAAAGACCGGTCTGGATACCAGGCTGATGGACGCCGGGCTGGATAACATATTTGGTAATTTCGTCAAATCCCATGGGATAATTGATGGCAGGGGATGAAAATTCAGCAGCGTCAATGACTCCCCGCTCAAGGGCAAGATAGACTTCGCCGCCGGGCAGCGGGCTCACAGAGGCGCCCAGATTGTTCATTATGTCCATGAACCAGCCAGGGGTCCTAAGTCTCATTCCTTTAAAGTCTTCCATCTTGGTGGCTCTTATATTGGAAAACAATCCCATTTCCTGACCGCACTGGCCACCAGGAAGAACAAAGAGGTTAAATTGTCCATAGAGGTCCTGCATCATTTCAAGGCCGCCTCTTTCATAGAGCCAGATATTATACCCCTCTGCATCCAGTCCAAAGGGGACCGAGGCAAAGGCCACAAAGGCTTCGTTTTTGCCCTTCCAGTATCCGGGCCAGTCATGACCCACCTGGGCGGCTCCCTGGCTTACGGCATCAAAGCTCTGCATGGCCGGCACCAATTCACCTGCGGAAAAGGGTTTGATATCCAGTCTGCCGGCCGAAGCCAGGCGGACACTGTCGGCAAAATGTACGGCAATATCGTAGAATAACAGCCCCTTGGACCAGGGCATGACCATTTTCCACCTGATCTTTTCATCGGATGTTTTAAACGAGACTCTTTTTGCATCTTTATGACGGGGATCTTCACCAAATTTTTCACGCTTGCCGGCATATGAATTGCCGCAGATAAACAAAAATGCCATTAAGCAGGTAATCAATATAGTTAAACTTTTTTTCATTTCTTTCTCCTTTAAATTGCCTAGGGTAACATCATTGGTAAAAACCTGGGCTGAAAATCAACCCTGCGATAGTTTTGCCTTGGATCTGTTTCTTCCTCCTTTCCCGGACCCTGACCTAGGATTCCTAGGCTTCAAAGGTTTTCCAGCAAACCAATTTTTGATAAAGTCTAAAAAAAATATGTTTCTTCTTTGGTATGACCATTAATTAAGACCTGGTAAAACATTTGTCAAGAAAAAAATTTAATTATTTGTTTTTTATTTTAAAGTCTGATATATAAAATTTTATTAAGTAAATTCAGATGGTTCTATTTTGAGAGCCCTCGGGGCATCAAAATAAAGCGCCGTAACAACTAACCGGAAAGCAAAAGAGCAATCCTGATTAAAAAATTGGTAATACCATATACATAAGGGGTAAATATGATCAGCCAGTCTATTCTCGGCGAATTAAAAAAGATTGTCGGACCCGAACACCTGCTCACGGAAAAAGAGGACATGCTTACCTATTCATACGATGCTGCAGTCCTTGATTCACAGATGCCCTGTGCCGCTGTCATGCCCGGCGCCAGCCCGGAGGTTGGCAAAATCATAAATCTTTGCCATAAAAATCGCATTCCAATAACAGTGAGGGGATCGGGTACCAACCTGTCCGGGGGCACCATTCCCGATGCCGCAGGAATTGTCCTGCTGACAGGACGCTTGAACAAAATCATCGAGATCAACGAACAGGATATGTATGCCGTGGTCCAGCCAGGGGTTGTAACTGCCGACCTTGCAGCAGCCGTGGAAAAAACAGGACTATTTTATCCGCCTGATCCCGGAAGCCAGGCTGTTTCCACCCTGGGCGGCAATGTTGCGGAAAATGCCGGAGGTCTGCGGGGGCTAAAATACGGGGTAACCAAAGATTATGTAATGGGTCTTCATTTTTTTGATGCCCAGGGCAATTATGTCAAAACCGGTTCCAGAACAGTTAAATGCGCCACCGGATACAACCTCACAGGTCTTATGACAGGCTCGGAAGGCACCCTGGGAATCTTAGATGAAATCATTTTAAAGCTCATCCCGGCGCCTGTGGCAAGGC
>DAOWDR010000302.1 GCA_030638935.1 Desulfobacteraceae bacterium
CCGGTTCAGATTTGAAGATATAATCGGAGAATCCAGGCAGTTCCTTGAATGCATTGAAGCCGCAAAAATGACGGCTCAGTCTGTATCTCCGGTGATGCTCTTTGGTGAAACCGGTACGGGCAAAGAACTCATTGCCCAGTCCATCCACAACAGCAGTTCCAGAAGTTCTTACCCCTATGTGGCCATAAACTGCGCCGCTATTCCGGAAAATCTTTTGGAAGGCATTTTGTTTGGAACTGCCAAGGGCGCATTTACAGGAGCTGTGGACAAACAGGGGCTGTTTGAAAAAGCAGATAGGGGGACCCTGTTTCTGGATGAAATCAATTCCATGACCCTGGGGCTCCAGGCCAAGCTGCTCCGGTTTCTCCAGGAGCGGAAGGTCAGACGGGTGGGGGCCCTTGCAGAAGTTGAGGTTGATCTTAAAATCATCAGTTCGGTAAACCAGAATCCCCACATCTCCATTGCCAAGGGGAATCTTCGTTCAGACCTGTTTTACAGGCTTGCCGTGGTTTTTATCCTGATCCCGCCCCTGGGGGAACGGTTGGGAGACCTGCCCCTTCTGGTAACCCATTTTCTAAAAAAAACCAGTTTAATGCTCAACAAAAAGGTCACTGCCATTTCAGCCGATGTCATGGCCCTGTTTGAGCAATACGCCTGGCCAGGCAATGTCAGCGAACTGGAACATATCATTGAAGGGGGCATGAACCTTGTGGGCAACGGCAATACCCTCATGGCCCGTCATCTGCCCTCCCATCTGGCCCTTTTCTTCAAAGACAGGTGGGAGGGTACTCCCTCTTCAGACAGGGTTGAGACGGGCAGCCTCCATTTGTATACACCTTTTCCGTCTGCCGGAGGTAGCCTGGATTTCCAGGCCAAAGACAGGCCTTCCCTTGCTGAAACAAAAAAGGACAATGAACTTTCCATGATCAACCAGGCACTGACCACCACCTTTGGCAAGCCTTCTGCCGCTGCCAGGATTCTTGGTATTTCTCCCCAGCTATTGAATTATAAAATGAAAAAATATCAACTCAACCGCCGGGACTACCAGTCCCATCGCCCCTGATTATGGTTGATGATTTTAGGTTATCTGCTTCTTTTGTTTATCTTCCAGTTTTTTCTCAAGCTTAGCCTCTATGACCAATCTGTCACGATTCTTCTGTATTTCAGCCTGTTGTTTTATTAATTCATTTTTAGTCTTATAGGACAAAAATATTTTTAATATCATATATACGCCGCCAAACAAAACCACGCCCAGGATTATCCATTTTAATTCTGATATTGTTTGATAACTGATTTTACCCAAATATATGAGCAGGTCTGGAACCATCCAATAAAGAAAGACAATTATGATTGCGGTGCAACCCAATGAATAAATATTTAATCTTCCAAGTGTGGAAAAAAGTTTTTCAAACTTGGTTTCTTCAAAATCAGAATTCTGCTTGGCTTTGTCTCTCTCTCTTTCATTTTCTTTTTTTGAATGAAAAATATCTTCAAAAACTTTTACAATAAAAACTACAAACAAAATTAAAATTAAGGGAACACATATTGATAGAGCTATCCAGGTCCTTGTGGGAAATTTATTGTCTATTCCTACCCGGGTAACGACAAATCCTTCCTTTTTGAAGTTTTCAATACCATAAATTTTTTTAAATTCGGTTATATAACTCAGATTATAAACATCTTCATATACCACATCATTATTTGAGTTATATATTTTTACGATATCCTGATTTGCTGAATAAACCACACAAATCACTAAAATTGTGAACTCAATCATTGCAAAAATAAATAGTATTAAAGGTAAACCCGGAACATGGTTCTCAACAAGTTCATATAATTTCTTATCACTCACTATCCCATCCTTTTCTTATTTTAAAAACCTGTAAAACATCCGACAAATCCTATTAAATTAATAAACACGGTTCCTGTATATACTATTTGCCCGTTGATCCTTCAATACCGGTTTTTTTTTGTCAAGGATGTGAGTGCAATGATTACCCCTATGGTTTGTCAAAAAAATGACATTCTATTCGAAATGTTTTGTCGATCATGGAAGCTAATTATTTTGTTAGTGGAGTAACTCTTTGGTATTTAAGGCATCTTTAATAATTTTTTTTATTGGCATTATAGTTGCTGTCTGCTTGGGAGACAACTATTTTAAAGCTATTTGTAAAAAACATCAAAGGAGATTAAAATGTTAATGAGGCTGAGGGCTCCACGTGTAAAAAAAATGATTAAAGCGATTTTAGATAATGGTACCGGTATAATAGAAAATCTCTCAACATCTGGAGGCTATTTAAAAACAAACCTTAACATTCCGAAAGAAATTTTTCACATCAAATTGAAACTAATGGGATGCAAAACAATAAAATTAAACTGTGAGCCGCAATGGAATAATGAATCCGGCGTTGGGTTCAAAATTTTAGGTGTTGGAGATTCAAAAGTTGATTTTTTTAATCAATATATAGAGAATCAGTTCCAGGCGTTTGAAATATATGGTGAGAACCGGGTTTTTACCTCGGAGATCCTGGTGACACTCAAAGATACCAATGTATTTGGAAACGTATATTTCAGTAACTATATTGAATACCAGGGGATGATAAGGGAGAAATTTTTATTGTCCGTTGTTCCGGGACTTCATGAAATGCTGGCCAAAACACAAATCAAGCTTGTCACCGTGGACACCTATAATAAATTTATCTCCAATGCATATTTTGGTGACACCTTGTTGCTAGAACTCACAACATCAGATATAAAGGCTGCAACATGCAAATTGAATATTAATTTTAAAAATAAGGAAACAGGAAAATTGGTCGGTCAGGGTTATCAACAATTCTGTGTCGTAAGCGCCAAAGGGAAAGTAATGAGACTTCCGGATATATTGTTAAAACCCCTGGATTTTTACCAGGAGGTTGAAAATTAACCGTTAATGCAGTATCTAACCGCAATTCTCCCTCTATTTTCTTCCATTCTCTTTTTGTGCTTGGGTATTGTGGTCTATTTTATAACCAAGGGAAAATTGCGAAGGGTCTTTTTAAGATTCTGCTTTATCATTTTCCACTGGCAGTTTTCATGGTTTGTTCTTTTCTCACTCAACAACAGCCATTATTCAGATCTTATTTGTAAAATAGGGTATTCGGGAATCATTTTTCTGCCCATATCATTCTATGAGACAGTGGTTTATTATCTGAATCTGCCCAAAAAATATTTGGCCTGGTTCTATTATCTTTGTTTTGGATTTCTAGTCAGTTTATGGACAACAGATCTTTTTATCAAGGGTGCCCATCTCCAATCCTTTGGATATTATCCTGAAGCAGGTATGCTCCATGTCGGATACATCCTCATGATTTGTATTTTGATGGTTCTGATTTTTTTTGAATTGTACCGGGAATTGAAAGGGGAACAAGAACTCATAAAACAAACCCAGCTGAAATTCTTTTTTATTTCAGGCATTCTCTTCTCTTTTTCAGCCGTTGATTTCTTTTTGAATTATCCGGATTTAGTCGAAAAATTGAATGTCCAGCTGTATCCTTTTGGGGTGTTCTTCATCTCTTTAAGTATGCTGTTATTTATTTTGTCTCATTTTATAACGCTCAACCAGACCCTTGAAAACCGTGTGGCATTGAAGACAGTCCAGCTGAAGGAGTCTATTACAGCCCTGGAAGAGGCTGCCAAATCCAAAAAAGATTTTATTACCAATATTACCCATGAGTTACGAACCCCCTTGACATTAATTCGCGGATGGACAGATTTTATAATTGAAGGAGAACCGGAAAAAATTCCAGAAGGGTTGCTGAAAATCATCAACAAGGTCAGTTTGCAAACATTGAACCTTACTGAAAAAATCAATGAACTGCTTAAAGTGTCAAAGTATGATGCAGGAATGGAAAAACTTGTTTTAACGAAAATCGATATTGATACCAATATCTTTCAAATTGTAAATAGCTTCAAAGGGCTTACAGACCAAAGTCGAATTGACTTGGACTACTCTGGTGAATCAAAGATAGGAGATATCTTTATTGACAAAGAAAAACTCAAGGATATTTTAAACAATCTGATTCGAAACGCCTATAAATTTACTGAGAATGGTGAGATCAGGGTTACCCTGTTAAAGAGGAATGACAGGATGGTAATCAAGGTCAAAGATACGGGTATCGGCATGTCACAAAAGGTTCTCAAAACTATTTTTCAAAGATTTCAACAGGGTGACAGTTCAAGAACAAGAAAATATGAAGGCACAGGCCTTGGGCTGTCCATTGTCAAGGATTCCGTTACAATAATGCATGGCAGCATATCAGTTGAGAGTGTTGAGAACCAGGGAACTGCTTTTACAATAGAGTTGCCCATGGATCTTGAAATACGTGAAAAAGATTCTGTTATGGAAAGACGGGTAAAAGAACGCCGGACAAACCCCAGTAAAAACGGATACGATGACAGAAGACAAAAAAACCGACGTGTAATTGATCTGGCCAAAATTGATAACAAAGACATCATTAAGATTGCCGCATCGGATAAAAATCTTTCCTCACAAAAAACCATTGAAAAGATCACACCGGAAAACTCCAGGGGTGTGATCGTTATTGCCGAAGACAACAAAGGGATACAGGAATTTTTAAGCCGGGCATTAAAAGGGTATACATTATTTATTGCATACAACGGAGAATCGGCCTGGCAGTCAATAGAAGATATAATGCCCGAATTGGTTATCTCAGATATTATGATGCCGATTATGGATGGATACTCCCTGCTTGAAAATATCAGAACCCACAAAAAGACTGCAAATATTCCGGTCATTATTATCACCTCCCTGACCGAGCAGGATGACAGAATCAAATCACTCCAACTCGGTGCGGATGATTATCTGACAAAGCCGTTCCACCATCTGGAACTTCAGGCAAGGGTGAAAAATGTCCTCAGCCTGCATCGTCTGGAAAGGGAGAAAACACGATCCGAACAGCTTGAGGTTTTCCTTATGGTTCTTGCCTCTGCCATTGAATCAAAGGACAAATATACCGGTGGTCATGTGGAACGGGTTGCAGGCTATGCCAGGGACCTTGCCCGGAAAGCCAAATTGCCGGATACCCTGGTAAATGACATATATATGGGAACCATTGTCCATGATGTGGGGAAAATAGGTATAAAGGATGAGGTGCTCAATAAATCCGGCAGGCTCACGGATGAAGAATTTGAACATATCAAGACACATCCTGTAATTGGGAGAGATCTTCTGTTAAAGCTTAAGATTGCACCCATAGCTGTAAATATTGCCTATTACCACCAGGAAAAATGGAATGGTACTGGTTATCCCTGCGGCATCAGCAAAGAAGATATTCCCATGGAGGCAAGAATTTCCACCATTGCGGACTTCTGGGATGCAATCACTTCCGACAGGCCATACCGAAAGGCTATGCCCCTTGAAAAAGCCATCTGTATCATGCACGAAGAACGGGGGAAATCTTTTGATCCGGAACTATTTGATCTGTTCATGGATGAAAAAGACAAATTGTATTTAAGATACACCTCATCCTAATTTTCAAAATAATAGATCAGTTTTTTAATTCATGGGCGTTGAACACAATGTCAGGGCGGCCGGTTAGGCTGGCATAAAAAGTTCTTCCCATGAAAATTGTATCCCCTCCTGTGGTGGCCGGGAGCTGGTCATGGGTTTTAAGTTTAACGGTCCGGCAGCTGGTTCCTGCAGCCCTTGCCCGTTCCCGGACCATTCTAACAAGTTCTTTTCTGGCAAAAGAATCGGCATCATTAAAGTCATTAAATTGGCGGGTTCCGGCAATCCCTTCCACTCTGAATCCCCCCTGGTTACCTGGTATGATCCTCAATTGTTTTTTGATGGTAACATTGCTGGTGATGGCACCGATGGCATTGGCCACATCTGCATCATCGGGCAGGATGGCCTGGCCGCCCAGGGGTTTTACAGCCTTGGGAAGAAAATATTTAATGGGCGCACCAATGCCGATAACAGGACGTTTAAGGGTTATGGAAACCCCGTAATGGGGATTATCCCGGCTGATAAGATTGTTTATCAGAACTTTGCATACAGGGCAATTGTGGAGGGCTTCCGGGTCTACCTCTTCATCCAACTGTCTTTTCAACAGTTCAAGGGTTAGTTGGTTGATCCCCATGTCTAACAGAGTTTGGGTTAATTCAGGCATGGGTTTGTTCGCCAGAAAGGAAAACATGCCGCAGTATTCTTTAGCTGCATTTGTATCCCATTTAACAAATTGTCCTGTGATGTGCAAAAGGTCCGTCAGTGTGAGCCCGCATCGCTGGAGAATAAAATTTTCCTCCAGGCGCTCCAGGGGCAGGCTGCTGTCGGACAGAACATTGGTCTTTTGAACCAGTTCAGCAATGGAATGGGGCCTTGTTTTTAAGAGAACGACAACTTTTTCTTCCAGGGGGGTTAATGCAAGTTTTTTTACGGAACCTGTCAGTGCCAGAATCTGCATCTTCCGGGTGGATGCGGCATGATGTTTCAGGTTCTGGTCTAAAAATTTAATTGCCTTTTTTGTTCCTGAATGCATTTGTCCAAGCCAGGCAATGGGTGCCACTCTTTTTGGGCCGATGAGAAATTGTCCTTTTTCAAAGGATATCAGGCTGTCCCCGCCAAGGCCTGCGGTTCTGATTTCAAGGGCCTGAACATGGGTTCTGTAGCCCCCGACATTTGACCCCTGCTCATTGAGACGGACCTGGCTGTTTTCGAGAGCTGCCGTATCCGTGGTTGTTCCTCCCATGTCCACAACCAGTGCATCGGCAATTCCGGTCAGATGCCTGGCCCCTGCCACGCTGGCGGCAGGCCCTGACAGGATGGTTTCAACCGGCCGTTGTTTGGCCATGGTTGAGCTCATCAATGTCCCGTCTCCTTTTACCACCACTATGGGAGCATGGATACCCAGGGCGGCCATGACCTTTTCAAGGTCGAAAAGCAAGCCTGTCAATCGCGGGATAATCCTTGCGTTGAGCATGGCTGTTACAGCCCGGGTCTGAAAATTTAAGGAATCAGACAATTCATGACCGCAGGTCACAAAGAGGCCTGTGTGTTCATGGATAATGTTTTTGACCTGGATTTCATGGGCAGGATTGATGGACCCTGCATATCCGGATACTGCAAAGGCTGTCACGCTATGGTTTTCAACCATTTGTGAAGCTTGCCTCCGTATTTCGTCGGGATCGATGGGGATGATCTGCTTGCCCGTGATTTCCAGTTGTCCTTTAATAATTGATTTTGGGTGGTGGGAAATGTTTTTGTCAATATCAAGGCCATAGGGCGGCATGAGAATCATCCCGACTTTTTGTCCTTCATTTTCAACAATGGCATTGGTTGCAAGGGTTGTGGACAAGGAGACAAGTTCCACCTGGAGCAGTTTTTTTAGATCCAGCTTTTTTAAGGCCTTGTTGATGCCAATGGTAAAATCCCATTTTGTGGTCAAAGATTTGCTCTTGAACAGGGTTGCATTTTTTTCAAGATCATAAATTACGGCATCGGTGTATGTGCCGCCGGCATCAATACCCAAGCCTATTTTTACCCTGGACGACCCGGGAATGGGTTGGTCTTCAATCTCCACGGGGCAAGAGGAGTCCATTATCGGGGTGGCCGGTGTAAGGAAGGGGTGGGCGGACAGGGTGGAGTGGATGGCATCAAATCCAATGACGTGGTCAGGTGGTACAAATAAAATATCAGATGTGGACCTGTCGGCTGTGATCATTTTTTTGATCAGGGCCTGGCTTCCTTTTATTTTATCGTATTTCCAATTATATTCTTCGGCCATCTCCATGGCAAATTTTTCATATTTGGAAGATTGCTTTGCCCCGGTTTCAATAAAGGCCGCCCTCTGATAGTTTTTCTGCCATGAATTGAGGAAATCAAAGGTCTTCTCGGCCGCCTCTTTGCCGTATTCGTCAACAAGATCATTGAAATTCAGCTTTTGTTCGCCAAAATTTGCCCATTGCTTTCTCTGGGAAACGGGGTCTGTTTTTTCTTCACACCATCCTGCTGAAAGATAATAGGTTCCCGGGTATTTTTTAAACTGTTTTTTGTAGGCCTGGTCTCCCCCCAGGAACATGGCAATACAGTCATGCACCTTGGGAATGGTCAAAGGAATGTTCCTGGCCTGAACCCCGATGGTTCCCTTGCCGCAGATGCCGTAGCCAATGATAATCCGGTCATACAGGTTTGAGGATGATACTTCATCAATGGCAGCCTGCAGTTTTTCCTTGAGCAGTTTGGGGCTGTTGTGGAGACCTGCTTCCAGAAATTTATAGTTGATATCCAGTCCCAGTTTTTTGGCGCTGTGTTTCATATCAACGGCCAGAACCGCACAGGCAATTACACATGGTTTTTTTGTCATTTTAAAAAAGTGTCTCCCTTTTCAAAATCCCCCTCTTTAAACCTGCTGTAGCGCAGGGGATTGTCTTTATCATCCATTTTTCCCGTTGCAATATCCGCCACCCGCTTGCCGGCCCCGGGGGCCATCATGACACCGCACCAATACCCGCAGTTTAAGTGCAATCCTTTTACTTCATCACATGGACCTATAACAGGTTTGTCATCCGGGGTATACACATAAAAACCCGCTGAAACATCAATGTCGTCTGCCTTTAACTCTTCGGCAATATTTTCAAAGAACGGGTTTAGCCGGGATGCCCTGTGGATGGATTCTGCTGCAAAATCCCAGTCAGTTGCCGGTTCATCGGAAGGAGCGGTTTCCCGTTCCTCCGGATCTACCCAGGCACACAGGACTCCGCCTGCTTCCGGCCGCCAATAGCCGTGGTTGTTTAAATCCACGGTAAAGGGTGCATTGGATGGCACATTTTTGCTGGATGTTTTGATAAAGGCCTTTTGTCGCCGAACAGTACTGAAGGGCAGGTCAATCCCTGCCATTTTCCCGATAATTTTTGCATAGGGGCCGGCACAATTTACCACCATCCTGGTATGAATGGTTCCCTTGTCTGTTTCAACGCCGCAGATTCCGTCTCCATCAGTATTAAGGCCTGTTACCAGGGTCCTGATAAAAAACCGGGCATTCTTTGATCCCTTGGCAAACCCATAGGTGGTTTCATGGGTGGATATCCATCCGTCCCTGTTGTTAAAGCTCGCAGCAAGGGCCCCCGGTGCAAGAAAGGGAAAACGTTTATGAAGGTCATCCCCTGTAATAAGTTCTGATCCGGGCACACCCAGGAGGTCATATTGTTTAATAGCCCGTTCAAGATCCGGCACAGTTTCCGGGTCATCGGTTACAAACAAATATCCTTTCTGGGTAATTCCAATGTCAATATCGCTCAACCCCACGATATTCTTGAAATTTTCAAACATTTCCACACTGGGAAGGGCGAGGTCAGCCATGGCTTTTTCAGTAAACTGAGTTCGAAAACATTCTGCACTGGCTGCTGTGGTCAAACTGGAAAGACCATCCCTTTTTTCAACAAGGATGACTCTAAGCCCTGCCTTTGACAGCCAGAATGCGGTTGCAGCCCCTACTATACCGCCGCCGATGACAACGGCATCGGCTGTTTCTTTATTAAAAGCTTGAGGAACAATGATTTGGCTCATTTTAATTCTCCTTTTTTTCCCCTAAATGATTCAGGCCGACACGCTCAAGGGTTTTGTCTGTCGGAATGCCGTTTTTATCCCATCCCCTTGCATCATAATAGGCATCTAAAAGTTCGTCCAGTTCTTTAATGCTGATGCAATGTCCTTTATTGGGTCCGCTGGGGCAGGGTTCCTCATAAAATCTTGCAGGCGGATAGTCTGCTTTTCGTCCAAAATTTTTGATTTCCCTTGCCGAAATCATCCGTGTCAGGGTCCATATTTTTTCAGATATTTTGAGCAGTTCATCCCAGGTCATTTTTTTCCCGGTGATAACAGAATAAAGATCTGTATAATTTTCAACTTCAAAGCCCAGCTCCATCATCTGGAGCCTGCAGCAACCAAGAAGGTCAAAGGCCGGCCGGGTGTGCTGGGAATCAATGACAAAGGATGCCGAATCCTTCCCTGAAACAACGGCCTTGGCTCTTTTTTCATCGGCAGCCCCGGCAGTTATCAGATCGTGAACATTGGTGGCAGCCCCCACCACATCATGACCCAGAACCCAGGCCCTGTTGTGGTGTGCACCGATATCCGCAGTCATATAGGCCAGCATCATGGAGGGTGCATTCCGGCATTCATATCCGGTCCATTCAAGGCCCTTGACATGGATGGCAAAGGATTGGGACCCCTGTTTTATGGTTTCAGATGCTGTTTTAACCCCATTGGCCAGCAAATCCCCAAGATCATTTTGTCTTAGGCTCATAAGGTTCAGCAGATATACAATGGATTCAAGGTCGCCAAATTTTATTTCTTTTCCAATCTGGTCTTGGGTAATCAAATTTTTTTCAAAGCATTCAATGGCAAAGGCTGCAACCGAAGCTCCTGAAATGGTATCAATACCCAGTTCATCACATAGATAATTTGCATAGGCAACCTCCTCAATGGTTTTAAGCATGCAGCTTCCGCCAAAAAGAGAGATGGTTTCAAATTCCGGACCTTCCATGTAAGCCGACCCAAGTGCTGTTTTGGTATGGCCGTATTTGCCGCAGGGGGTGGGGCAGCAATAACATCCCTTGTCCGTGATTTTCAACCGTTCCAATACTTTTTTCCCGTTAATCATATGGCTGTGGTCGATGTGGGAGGTTTGGAAGTTTTTTGCAGGAAAGGCCCCGACTTCGTTGACCCAGTCTGTAATACCGGCGGTTCCTTCCGGGGTCCATCCCTTGAATCCGGGTTTTTGGGCAACTGCTTTAAAGGCCTCTTTTCCCCGGGCAAAGGCTAATTCAACATCCTTTACAGGAATGCTGCCCGTGCCTTTGACCACAATGGCCTTAATATTTTTGGAGCCAAGAACAGCCCCTATACCTGTTCTTCCTGCCTGGCGCCCGAAATCGTGGGAGATGCAGGCAAATTTCACAAGTTTTTCTCCGGCAGGTCCGATGGTCAATATCTGAAAATCTTCTCCCAGATCCTTTTTCATCATCTCTTCACAGGTAAGGGACCCCTTGCCCCAATAACTTTGGGCAGACCTGATTTCAATGGTGTCATCTTCTATATAAAGATAGCTTGGCCCTTTGGCTTTTCCGGTGATGATTACCATATCAAAACCTGCATATTTCATGGCCGGTCCAAAATGCCCGCCCATGTTTGAATCTGCATAACCGCCGGTTGCCGGGGATTTTGATCCAAAGTGGGTTTTGCCGCTGGCCGGAAGAAAATGGCCGGACAAAGGTCCTGAGGCAATGATAAAAAGGTTGTTTTTACCCAGGGGATCGGTATCGGGGGGCAGTTCATCATAGAGTATTTTTGCTACAAATCCCCTGCCGCCGATGAACTCGTCACACATTTTTTCAGACAGGGGTTCTTTTGAAATTTTTTCAGAGCCCAGATCAATCCGTAAAATTTTTCCTGCATATCCCTGCAAAGCATTTTTCGCCTTGGCCATTAGTTTACCTCCCGGTCTTTTTCTTTTTCATCCACCATGGTGATTGCTTCCCTGGGGCAGACCCTGGCACATTCTCCGCAAAGAATGCATTTGGCCGGCATCTCATCTTCTTTTTTAATTATCATGACCGAATTGGGACATGCTGCCACGCATTCATGGCAGGCAATACACTCCTCCTCGTTGATGCGGTAAATGCCCTGGTCAAGCTGGATGGCCTCCACTGGGCAGGCCTCGGCACACAGGCCGCATTGATCGCAAAAGTGGATCTGGTAGTGCCCGGGTGCCGGAAAAAGTCCTTCGATCCTCAGCAATGCCTTGGCAGAGGTGACTTGTTTAAAATTTTCAATGCTGCAGGCAAGTTTGCAAACACCGCAGCCCGAGCATTTTTTGTAATCAAATATTAATTTCATTTTGCAGGAATCCTATTTTTTCGGGAGTTATTTTCCTAGGTTTAAAACATTACGGCAGTATTGGATGCTTTTCACCACGGCATCCAACTCTTTTTTCCGGGCTATATCAGGTCCGTCATTTCCGGCATCCCATTCCACTTCAATGTTGATACGGTTCATGGAAGAGGTTTCCTTGAAAATGGCAACGGCTTTTTTTAAATCTATGTCCCCGTCACCGCAGGCAACACCTGTAAATTTGCAGCCAAACTGATCCCGTTCAATCCTGTGGTCGCAAAAATGGTTTGTAAAGGATCTGGGGGCAAGGGTCTGGATGGCTGTCATGGGGTCTTCCAGAACCATTACCGAATTTACCGTATCCACACAGGCACCCACAAGGGGGTGGTTGACCTCGTCGATCAGCCATAAAATTTCGCTGGCAAAGGACTCTGTATGGTTTTCAAATGCCAGCCTGACCCCGGTATCTTCCGCCATGGGCAAAGCTTTTTTCGTAAGCCCTGCAATATGGTTGAGCTGGGCCATGACCTCCGGGTGATGTCGGCTTGCACAAAGGGGGCGGGGACGGCGAAGATCCAGGCTGACTTTTCCTATATCTGATCCAAGGGTATGGGCAATCCTTATACCCTCTTCCAGAGTGTGGGTTAAACGGGGATCAAATTCCTCGTCCAGGGAAAAATTGTATTCAAGGTAAAGGCCGTGATCTGCTGCCCCGTCCCTGACTTTTAAAAGCTGTGCTTTGTCCGTGGATTCACAGTCAACCGCCGTTATATGAAGACCGTCCAGTTTATTTTCAACGGCCCAGTCCATGAGTTTGAAAATGTTCATCACCCGTGGCCAGGTGAGTGTATGTCCCCCCCAGTTCTGCCCCATGCCGTGCAAATGAAAGCTATATGTGTGCAAGCCTAGTAACATGTTTGTCTCCTGTTTGTTTATGGGTTGCGAATAGACGCATTACGAATAGACGCATTACGAATAGACGCCATATAGGTATCAAGTTCTTTACGGATTGAATCGTCCATTTCAGGTTCTTTATAGTTTTCAAGAATTTCTTTGTATCTGGCATTGGCACGCTGCTCCATGGTCAGGCAGCCTTTTCTGGTCCAGTTGTCAAAGTTGTCCCTTTCTTCCATGGCCGGGGCATAAAATTCCTGTCTAAAATGTTTGAAGGTATGCCCATGGGTTAAATACTCACCTCCTGGTCCAATTTCCTTGATCACATCCAGGGCAAGTTTTTCAGCAGTTATCTCTTCTCCTTTTTTTATTCTTTTGCACATGCCGCAGATTTCACTGTCAATGATGAATTTTTCATAGGAGGCTGTAATATATCCTTCAAGGATGCCGGCTGAATGAAGAACAAAATTTATACCGCTGGTGGTGGCCATCATCATACTCATCATGGACTCATAGGCAGCCTGGGAATCCACTGTTTTTGCATCGGTAAGGGCTCCCCCGCCCCGGACCGGGAGATTGTAAAAATGTCCCATCTGGGCTGTGGCCGCTGTATTGACAGCCATTTCAGGTGCGCCGATACTCAAGGTGCCGTACCGCATGGCAGTGGCAGAGGAGGATCCTGCAAACACAACCGGGGTGCCCGGCCGGACAAGCTGGGCCAATGTGATGCCTGCAAGGATTTCAGCATTCTGAACCACAAGGGTGCCCTCCATGGTGACAGGGGAGGTGGCACCTGCAATGGAAAGAGATGAAATCAATTGGGGCATGCCGGCCTTGGCATATTCCATGATGCCCCCGCACATTTTGTCGTCATAGGCCAGGGGTGTCAGGGAGCACAGGATACTGACAAAGGGTGGTTTTTCAGCCATTTCTTCACGGCTTCCAAAGAGTATAGATGCCATTTCAATGGTTTGTTTTGCATCCGTAAGACCGGTTCCCGCCCCCATAAAAGGTTTGTCAGATAATACCATGGAAGAATAAATTCTTTCTGCATTTCGATTGTTAACCGGGATATCATTGGGCTCTGTCATCATTCCCCCGGTGATATCAATATAAGGATTTTCATAGGCCAGTTTTGCAAAGTTATTAAAATCTTCAAGGGTTCCCTGTCTTCGCCCATTGTCCATGTCATGTACAAAGGGAGCACCGTAACATGGTATAAAGGCAATATGATCTCCTCCGATCACAACATTTTTTTTAGGATTCCTGGCATAGAGGGTAAATTGGGACGGGGCGTTTTCGATTTGTTCTTCAACCAGTTTTTTTGGGAAAAATACCCGCTGCCCGCCAACCTTACAGCCGGCCTTGGCAAAAAGAACCCTGGCAGGTTCATGGGCGAATACCAGCCCGCATGTTTCCAATATGGTCAGTGTGGCCTCGTGGATCTGTTCTAATTGGTTTGATGAAAAATATTCAAAATATCCCATGGTTAAGCCCCCTGGTCTGATGGTTATGGTTTTGCTAAATATGGATCAGTTCAATGGTTTAGGATTTAGCATGATCCATGCCATCGGCTTTGCAGAGGATGGGGTTTGTTGATATCTGTTTTTATTCTAAGATGTTAGGACGCTTTCCCCTTTCCTTGTACCGGAAAATTTTTTTGAATCCCCATGGAAAAATCAAAATATTTTGATTTTTCTTGTGTTTTTTGTAAAAATAGAACAATATTAGGCTATTCCATAAAAACAGGGTGTAAAATTAGACAAAATCTATAAAAATATTTTGATTTGCGGGCAATGAATATATTATGGACAAACTTGATCTGGATGATATTGATATTTACAGGGTGCTATCCTCAATGCATGAAGGCGTTGTGATTTCAGACAATACCGGTAAAATTAGGTTTTTTAATCAAGCCCAGGCAAAGATTGATGATATTGATCCACAAGATGCCATTGGACAAAAAATCACCGATGTTTACCTTCTGACCGATGACACCAGTCCTACCATGCGATGTCTGAAAGGCGGCCGGCCAATTATGAATGAGACCATCTTGTATCAGACTCGGTTGGGTCGTATTGCTAATATTATCAACAATGTCTATCCCTTATATAAATCAGGGAAAATAATCGGTGTCATTAATTTTTCAAAAGACTACCAGCTTCTGGAAAAAACAATAGTCCAGGACCAATCTTCTGTTAAAAAAAGCAAGACCAACAGCAGTGCACGCTTTCATTTTTCCGATATTATCGGATCAAATCCTGAGATGCGCAATGCAGTGCGGATTGCCATGATGTCATCCAACTCACCCTCCCCCATAATGATCTATGGCCGGACCGGCACGGGAAAAGA
>DAOWDR010000028.1 GCA_030638935.1 Desulfobacteraceae bacterium
CCTAAAATTTGAAATTGACGGAGACCCCTACATCATTGTCGGGTTTGAGTTTAAAAAACAGGGTAAGGGACAATCCCTGTATAAGTGCAAACTCAAAAATATGATCACGGGCAACCTCTTCGAACGAACCTACAGGTCCGGTGACAAATTTGAAAAAGCTGACCTGGCAGAGCAGGAAATGGAATACCTGTATTCAGATAAAGACACCTATTGTTTTATGAATACCTCAAACTATGAACAGATTTTTTTAACCGAGGAGCAGTTAGGGGACGCCATAGATTTATTAAAAGACAATACCGTTTGCACCATTCTTTTGCACAATGGTCAGCCCATCGGGGTGACCCTTCCCAACTTTATCAATCTTGTGGTAACCGTTGCCGAACCCTGGGCAAAAGGAGATACCGCAACGGGAAGCACTAAGCCTGCAACCCTTGAAACAGGATTTGAAGTTCAGGTTCCCCCATTTATTGACCAGGGACAGTTGGTTAAAATTGATACAAGAACCCGGGAATATGTTGAAAGGGCAAATGAATAATCCCATAAAACCAGCCTCTTCCATACAAAAAATTCTGGTAGTAGATGATGAAAGCAATCTTCGTTTACTTCTGACCAAGGCACTTTCCAGGGCCGGGTATATCTGTGATCAAGCCCAGGATGCAACCATTGCATTGGAAAAAATCCAGGCCCATTCAGAGAAGCCCTTTGATCTGGTAATTTCCGATATTTCCATGCCTGGAATGGATGGAATAACCTTGCTCAAAACCGTTAAGTCCTTGTTTCCGGAAATTGATTTTATTATCATGACCGGGTATACATCGGATTATTCCTACGTGGATATCATGGATGCCGGTGCATCGGATTATATGACCAAACCCTTTAATCTTAATTCCGCCCTGGCAAAAATCTCTCGAATTGCCAGGGAAAAAGCTAGCCTGATCAGCCTGAAACAGACAAACCACCAATTGTGTGCTGCCATTGAAAGGGCCAACCACCTGGCATTGAAAGCCAAAGATGCCTCCCGGGCCAAAACATTTTTTCTGGCATCCATGAGCCATGAGATCAGAACCCCCTTAAACGGAATTGTGGGGTATACGGACATGCTTATGGATACTCCTTTAAATACAGAACAGGCCTCTTTTTTGAAAAATGCAAGACTTTCCTGTGATACTCTATTGTCGGTTGTCAATGACATCCTTGATTTTTCCAAGGTGGAATCAGGTAAGTTTTCCTTGGAATCCATGGATTTTGATCCTGAAGTACTTTGTTTTGAAACCATTGAAGTGGTAAGACCCCAGTTGAACGAATCGAAAATTGAGTTAGTTTGTTCTATTTCCGATTCAGTTCCGGGAATGGTAAAAGGGGACCCCCACAGGTTCCGTCAGGTGCTCTTGAATTTATTGGGTAATGCAGTCAAGTTCACCCGGGAAGGATCCATTACCCTGGCCCTGGATGCCAAGGAAATCAACCTGGAAACGATCCAGCTTTCGGTCAGGGTTTCCGATACAGGTATCGGTATTGCTTCGGCTGAACAGGATGCTATTTTTAAGCCGTTTATCCAGTCGGAAGAGGATATTACCAACCGTTATGGTGGTACCGGCCTCGGACTTGCCATCAGCAAAAATATTGCCAAACAAATGGACGGAGACCTTTGGGTGGAATCGGCAAAAGCCAAGGGATCAATTTTTTATTTTACGGCACACATGGCCAAGGGGAAAATTAAAAAAAGGGATAGGGTCAGGCCTGTCGGCCTGACGGGGAAAAAAGTTATTGTCTCCACCACCACCCTGGATAACTTTGAACTATTGAACCATGAACTATTGAAGGCCGGAATGCTGGTACATCATGAACCATGGGAAAAACTGCCACTATTTTTAACCACCCGGAAAGCTGAAAATTTTGATCTGGGAATTATCGATTTTGGAAAATCCATAAAACCAGACTCACAAGATTTTTCCACAATTCTCGAAAATATATCCCCCAAAAAATTTTCCTTTGAATGGATCGCCTGTTCCGTTCCCTTTCCCGGGATTGCAAAAGGTTTTAAAACAGCAGGATTCAAGGGATTTTTATCAAAACCTGTCCGGAAACAAACATTATTGGAAATGACAGCCTATGTCATGGGAATGGCCAAGACCCCGGCCAAAAAAGAGGATCAATCCAGTGAAATACTTACGGTTCATTCCCTGGCTGAAAATCAAAAATATTCAGTGTCCATCCTCCTTGTGGAAGACAATCCAGTCAACCAGAAAATGACAAGCCTCATGCTTTCAAAGGCCGGGTATACAGTTCAAATTGCAGGGAACGGAAAAGAAGCCCTTGATTTGTTTAAGGGCACAAAAGAGGGCTATGATCTGATATTGATGGACATCAATATGCCGAAAATGGATGGAATTGAAGCCACCCGGCAGATTCGGTCCCATGAGAAGCAGTTCAAACCAGGAACAAGGGTGCCCATACTTGCGCTTACCGCCAATGTATTGGATGAGTTTAAACAAAAATGCCTTGGTGCCGGAATGGATGACTTCCTAACCAAACCCATTAAACGGGACCTGGTATTTGAAGCACTGCAAAACTGGTCCCGCCCAAAGGAATAAGTTTTAACACCCCTGTTTATTTATTCAACACCAGGGTCTTGGGTGACTTTCTCTTTATATTTGCACTCTTTGTTCGGGCATTTTAAAAATTTACCCTCCCGTTTATTTTCCTTTTCAACCAGAAAAGCAGAATCGCATTCAGGACATTTCTTATTTACAGGCCTGTCCCAGGAGGCAAAGCTGCAATCAGGATATTTGGAGCAGCCGTAGAAAATTTTACCTCTTTTAGATTTTTTTTCAATAATAGTCCCTTCACACCCTGGTTCAAAACAGTTTATACCTGTATCTGTGTCGGAATTTTCCCGGCCCACCGACTCGGTGTGCTTGCAATCAGGGTAGCCGGTACAGGCAAGAAATATTCCAAATCGTCCTTCCTTTTGAACCATGGGTTCTTTGCAGTGGGGACAGTCTTTCACCGGGGTATTGTCCTCAAATTTTTCGACAATGGAAATATTGCCCTTTTCATCCCTGGTATAATTGCTGGTAAAAGAACAATCCGGATATCCTGTGCAGGCAAGGAAATGGCCATTACGACCAATTTTGATATTCACATCTTTCTGACACAAAGGGCACTTAATACCGGTTGCAACTCCAACCCCCTTGACGCTGACCATGTTTTCACTGGCATCATCCAGGGTTTTTTTAAAGCCTTGGTAAAACTTAGTCAAAAGTTCTACTTCATTGAGCTTGCCGCTCTCCACATCATCCAGGTTGTTCTCCATCTGGGCGGTAAAGGATATGTCCAGAAGGTTTGGGAAAGAATCCACCAGAAGATCATTTACAATAAATCCCAATTCACTGGGGATAAAATATCGTTTTTCCAGGTCTACATATCCTTTATCTCTGATTACACTGAGAATGGAAGCGTAGGTACTCGGCCGTCCAATACCGTTTTTTTCAAGCTCTTTTACAAGGGAGGCTTCTGAATACCGTGGCGGCGGTTTTGTAAAATGCTGTTTGGGATTGATCTTTTTGGTTTCAAGGACAGCCCCTTCTTCAACATTTGGTAATGCCTGTATATCTTTGTCTGTGGTCTTTTCCTGGGAGGCATACAGGGCCATGAATCCGGGAAATCGAACCGTGGAACCGCTCACAGAAAAAACATAGGAATCACCTGCCGTTATCATGATGGATTTTTGATCAATTTGTGCCTGGGTCATCTGGGAGGCTACAAATCGTTTCCAAATGAGATCGTAGAGCTTGAATTGATCCTCGGATAAGAAAGAGGCTAATTTTTGCGGGGTGTTTAACACCGATGTCGGCCTGATGGCCTCATGGGCATCCTGAACCTTATTTTTATTTTTAAAAAATCTAGGTTGGTCCAGGGCATACTCTTTCCCATAATCCTTGGTGATAAGTTCCAGTGCCTCCTGGGCTGCTTCCGGTGCAATACGAATGGAGTCGGTACGCATATAGGTAATCAGACCTTCGGGTCCGCCGGTACCGATTTCAACCCCTTCATATAGCTGCTGGGCAACCACCATGGTTTTTTTAGCAGAAAACCTAAGCCTGTTAATGGCATCCTGTTGAAGTTTACTCGTAATAAAAGGGGGCTGGGGATTCCGCTTAATGGTTTTCTTTTTTATCTGGTCAACAACAAAACTTGCCTTTTCAAGATCAGCCAGGATACCCAAAGCCTGGGTTTCATTTGTTACTTTAGCCTTTTTGTTATCGATTTTAACAAGTGCTGCATTAAAGGGTGGTGGGTCCTGGGCCAAAAGATCCGCTGTAATGGTCCAATACTCTTCAGGTATAAATTTTCTAATTTCCCGTTCCCGGTCACAGATAATCTTAACAGTAACCGATTGAACCCTTCCGGCACTTAAGCCGCGTTGAACTTTTTGCCACAAAAGGGGAGAGATCTGATACCCCACAAGCCGATCCAGTTTTCTCCTTGCCTGTTGGGCATCATATTTATCTGCATCCGGGATCAACTGGTTTTCAAGGGCCTCGGTGATTCCCTTTTTGGTAAGCTCATGGATTAATACCCGGTGGAACACCCGCCCTTTTTTCTTGAGTATATCCATGATATGAAATGCAATGGCTTCTCCCTCGCGGTCAGGGTCAGGAGCAAGATAGACTTCATCAGTTCCCTTGGCAATTTTTTTTAGGTTTGCAATCACCTTGGCTTTGTTGGTGATGTTGACATATTTTGCTTTAAAATTATCCTCAACATCAACGCCGAGATTTTTTACCGGAAGATCCCGGATATGGCCGGCACTGGCAGCTACATTATAGTCTTTTCCGATATATTTTGTAAGGGTTTTAATTTTGGTTGGGGACTCAACAATAATGAGCGGTTTTGCCAATTTTATTCCTCCGAAAGTGAAAAATAATTACCAGGATGCCTCTGGACCAGACCCTTCAGTTCAAGATCTGCCAGATTAGCGGTGACAAGACCGCTGTCCATCCGGGATGATTCTATAATCTTATCAATATGTTTGGGGTAAGGATCCAGATGTTTATATACCAATCCCTGATCTTTGTCCATCAAAGGAGGTCTTTTTTTTGTTTTTTTTCCAGTAGCTGCTATATACCCATGGGGCTGGGTATGGGAAGAAACATGGACAAATTGGTGAAGCTCATCTAAGATATCCATTTGGTTTTCAACCAGTTTTGCCCCCTGTTTCAACAAGGAATGTGTACCGCGGCTCTTCTTTGATTTAATACTGCCGGGTACTGCAAATACCTCCCGGTTATATTCTCCGGCAAGCCTTGCAGTGATGAGAGAGCCGCTTCTTTTCTCAGCTTCAACAACAAGGGTGCCAGTGGAAAGACCTGCAATGACCCGATTCCTGATGGGAAAATTAAATGGAAAAGGACTTGAATTAATTTTAAACTCAGACATTATTGTGCCGGTGTTCCTAATCTGGGAAAACAGAGTCTTATTTTCTTTTGGATAGATCCTATTCAGACCGGAACCCAGGATGGCAATTGTTTTACCAGAAGCCTTTAAAGCCCCAATATGGGCGGCAGTATCAATTCCCCTTGCCATACCGCTGACCACCTGAAATCCATTGGATGCCATGGAAAATGAAAGGTGTTCTGCCGTGTTCAATCCATAACCTGTGGCATTTCTTGAACCGACAATTGAAAAACAGGGAGCTTTTGAATCAAGGGTGCCAAGGTAGGTCAAATAAGGAGGAGGATCACAAATTTCCCTGAGTAGGGACGGGTAGGCAGAATCTGTCATGGTCACAATCTTGATTTGCCGGGAATAAATCTGATCCAGTTCTGCCTGGGCTTGGGGCAAATATTTCTTATATCCTTGGATCTCTTTGATCACACGACTTGAAATACCCGGAACAATTTTTAATTCACTTTTTGGTGCAGTCAGTACATTTTCAGGGGAAAAAAAACGGTTAATCAGCCTTTTATAAAGTAGGTTTCCAAGATTGGGAATCTCCTTTAAAATTAGCCAGGGCAGGTATTTGTCTGAAAATTCATCCATTTTTTGTATGAATTACTCAAATTCTTTTAATTTTTCCTGGGCCTTTTCAGCAGCTGGTGAAAAAGGGTATTTGGTCAACACAAATTTCAGATAGTGATGGGCACGGTTTATATCATCCATTGACAGATAGGAGTATCCGGTTTTTAAGATAGCATCTGGTACTTTTTCTGCTTTTGGATAGGCTTTAACAAGATCTTTAAATACGGCCACAGCCTTTGCGTATTGGCCGGAAGAGTAGTGGCACTCTCCCAGCCAGTACATGGCGTTATCTGCCAGATTATGTTTAGGATGCTGCTCAACAAAGGTTTTAAATAGTTGTGCAGCATTGGATACATCGCCTTCCAGCAGGAGGTTTCTGGCCTTTTGGTATAATTGTGAGGGCTCGGTATATGCTACCTGATAAATAACCGGTTTCCGGGTTGACAACTGGCTTTCAAGACCGGATACTTTTTTCTCCAATGACAAAATTTTATCTTCAAGCTCGGAAATATTACGGGTTTTATTATCCAAGTCATTTTTCAAGCCTTCATTATCCAGACCTTCCTGTTCCAGGGCCACATTTTCATTCCCTGTATTTGGATGAACCGAACTCTCCTGTGCCACTGGATCAGCCTCTTTTTTAAAAAAATCAAAGGTACTGCAAGAAAAAATAAAAAAACTGCAGAGACAAAGAAAAAAACCTTTAAAAATAATATTTTTCACCGGAGCCTTCATTTTTACCCTTTGTGTTACTTTTTGTAATGGGCTGCAAGCACAACCGGGCTTGCAACGAAAATGGATGAATAGGTACCGATAACTACACCGATAATCATGGCAAATGCAAAATTATGAATGATCTCGCCGCCAAGAAAAAAGAGTGCGAAAAGAACAATAAGAGTGGTCATGGAAGTCAAAATCGTCCGTGACAAGGTTTCATTGATACTTTTGTTGAACAATTGCGGTAATGCCTCTTTGGATTCAGCTCCTTTTACATTTTCCCTGATTCTGTCAAATACAATAATAGTATCATTCAGGGAATACCCGATAATAGTCAATAAAGCAGCAATAATCGGAAGGGAAAAATCCAGGTTCAAAAGAGAAAAAATCCCCACAGTTATGAAAACATCATGGATCAGGGCCACAATGGCGCCCATGGCATACTGAAGCTTCAGGGTCCAGTATAGGGCCAGTGTTATCACCAATGCCGCAGCAATTAAAAAGGTCATGCTCACGTTAAAGACAGACAAAAAATATACCGCTGTCATCAATGCACCGGCCGTGACACCGGAAAGCATCCATTTAAGCTCAAAGCGTCCTGAAATATAAATGGTGATAAAAAGCAGGGAGTAAAAAATGGCCAGAAGCGCTTTATTTTTCAGGTCTTCACCCACCTGGGGGCCAACCATTTCAACCCGGCGTATCTCCGGTACAATTCCTGTTGATTTTTTAATACCAGCGGAAATAAGTTCTGCAAGATTGCTTTCCATTGTTTCGGAACTGGAGGTACGGATGAGGTATTCATTATCCTCAACCTGGCCGAAATCCTGAACCGATGTGTCCTTGAGTCCAAGATCAGCCAATCCGTTCCGAACATCGTTAATGGCCACATGTTGTGAAAATTTCACCTGGACAAGAGTCCCGCCGATAAAATCAATCCCGTAATTGGGTCCCTTGTGGATAATAAGAGACCCTATACTGACAATGATAAGTATCAAGGAAAAAGCAAATCCTATTTTTTGTTTTCCTAGAAAGTCTATGTTTGTATCAGACTTGATAATTTGCATTATTTTAAATTTCCTTTATATACTGAGTGTTGATGTCTTTTTATTGCGCAATAACAAATCAAAAATACTTTTTGAAAGAACCAGGGCCGTGAAAAGACTGGCAAGAATACCAAGGCCCAGTGTAACGGCAAATCCCTTGATGGGACCTGTGCCGAACTGGAACAGGACAATGGCGGCAATCAATGTGGTCACATTGGCATCCATAATGGTCAGGGTAGCTCTCTCGAATCCAGCATGGACTGCAGCAAGAGCTGTTTTTCCCGAGCGAAGTTCCTCTCTGATCCTTTCATAAATAATTACATTTGCATCAACAGCCATACCAATGGTGAGAATAATACCTGCTATTCCGGGCAGGGTGAGGGTGGCGCCGAATGCAGCAAGCCCCCCACCGATAAGAATAATATTCACAACCAGGGCAAGATTGGCAATAAGGCCTGATCCCTTGTAGTAAACCATCATGAACAATAAGATAAGAAAACCGCCTGCCATCATGGACA
>DAOWDR010000219.1 GCA_030638935.1 Desulfobacteraceae bacterium
GTAAAAAAATTAAATCCGGACCAGGTGCACTTGAACACTGTGGTCAGGCCGCCGGCTGAATCATTTGCAAAGGCTGTCCCCCAGGACAGCATGGCCTGGGCTTCAACTGTTTTTGATCCTCCGGCCACAATTATTGCAGATGTGATGTCGGAAAAATCCGGATCAGTTCCCAAAAATGAAGCTGATATTTTGTCCATGCTCAGACGCCGGCCCTGTACCATGGATCAGATTTCAAAGGTTTTTAATCTCCATGTGAATGAGGTTGCCAAATACCTGGCCCTGTTGATGAAAACAAATGATGTGCTTACAACACGCAAATCCGATGCAGTTTATTATATGGTAAAAAAATAAGGGAAGTTTCCTTCTTGTAAATTAGCCATCTAAAAAGGCAGATATTTTAAAATTTATGCATTCCCATCTGTTTTTCATCCAGTTGTTCATCAATTCCCTTGCAAATCTCCCATAAATCAGTGTATTAAATTCTTTACTTTGTCAAATGAGTTGGTATAATATTTGATTCAGATGTTCTAAGAACATTTAAATGAAGGACTGCGATCATGAAAAAACAAGATCTGGAATTTTTTAAAAATCTATTGACTGATAGGCTTGCTGAGCTGGTTTCCCATGCAGATGGTACCGTAAGCGGGATGACAAAGCCCAAGGAAAATTTTGCCGACCCCACGGACCGCGCATCCCATGAGGCAGAGAGAAGTTTTGAACTTCGAATCCGGGACAGGGAACACAAATTGATTAAAAAAATTAAAAAAACATTGGTTCGGATTGAAAACGGAACATTTGGCCGGTGTGATACCTGTGAGGAAGAGATCTCCATCGAAAGGCTCAAGGCAAGGCCGGTTACTACCCAGTGCATTGATTGCAAAACCCGTGAAGAGGATATGGAGAAAGCACTTGGTATCTAATAGGTGCTGTTAAATGCGTTGTGATTGATCTCCATATACACTCAACTGCTTCGGACGGGTCTTTTTCTCCTGGGCAAATATTGACTCTGGCACAGGATGCCGGAGTCAGGGCCATCTCCTTAACCGATCATGATTCCATTGCCGGAATTAAAGAAATCTTAAATAATATTTCCCATTACCCCCTGGAATTCATTACCGGAGTTGAAATTTCCTGTGAACCGCCCAAAGCCTTTAAAAGCATCGGCAGTGTTCATTTGCTGGGGTATGGATTCTCCATCTATGATAAAGGGCTGAACCGGGTTTTGAAAAAGGCGGTCAGCGCAAGGGAAGAACGAAACCCCAGGATTATTGAAAAATTAAACAGCCTGGGATTTGATATCAGCCTGGCCGAAGTGGCAGAGCGGTTTGGTGCTGACCAGACCGGGCGACCCCATATTGCAGAGTTGTTGAAGGAAAAGGGGTATGTCAAAAGTTTCCGGGAGGCCTTTGATAAATATCTGGGAAAAGACAAGCCTGCCTATGTGGAAAAATTTAAGATATCCTGTGAAGATGGGATCCAAATTATTCTTGATGCCGGAGGCCTTCCCGTGCTTGCCCATCCGGGCCTATTGGAATTTAAAAAATCCCGGGGGTTGGAAAATTTTGTTGATGCCTTGCTAGAAGCTGGGTTAGAGGGCATTGAGGTCTTTTACACAGACCATGACCCCGGGAAAACAAAATATCTTAAAACCCTTGCCCAGGATAAAAAACTTCTGGCAACAGGAGGATCTGATTTCCACGGTGATTTTAACCTTGGGGTTCAGTTGGGCCGGGGCAGGGATAATCTTAATGTGGAGTATTCTGTTTTTAAGGCCCTGATCAAAAGACTTTCCATTATAAACCTTCCACCACGCCTGGATATTCTGGAAAAAAATATTGATTACCAATTTAATGACAGATCCCTCCTGATCAATGCCCTTTGTCACAGATCCTATTTGAATGAGAATCAGAAAAGTTGTCATTCAGACAATGAACGCCTTGAATTTCTTGGAGATGCGGTGCTGGGACTGTGTATCGGCCATATTTTAATGGAAAAAAGCCCGTCCAAAAAAGAGGGTGAGCTGTCAAAGCTCAGGTCAAATCTTGTCAGTGAGCCTGCCCTGGCTGATATGGCGCGCAGTATAGACCTGGGAAGGTTTATTAAACTGGGTAAGGGGGAGTTCCTTTCAGGGGGAGGGGACAAGAACTCAATTCTTTCCGATGCCTTTGAAGCGCTGGTTGCAGCTGTCTTTCTGGATGCCGGGTTTGATAAAACCCACGGGATGGTCAAGGCGGTTTTTCAATATTCCATTCAAAGGGCAGTTTCCAGTTGTAATACCATGGATTATAAAAGTTCCCTCCAGGAGTATGCCCAGGAGGTCTTTGCGACAACCCCCCAATATACCGTGGTAAAGGAGTTCGGGCCTGACCATGATAAGAGATTTGAGATCTGCCTGGAATTGGTTGATATACGGGCTACAGGAATTGGGAAAACAAAAAA
>DAOWDR010000500.1 GCA_030638935.1 Desulfobacteraceae bacterium
CTTGCCGGCGCCGTTAACCCCTACAACGGCAATTTTATCCTGCCGGTTAATCAATCCGGAAATGTCACTGAATACAGTTTTCGGATCCTGGTCAGGTGTTTCCCATGTTTTTTTAAGCTTATCCAAAGCAACTACATCCTCCCCTGACCGCGGGGGTTCTGAAAATTCAAATCTGATGACCCGCTTCTGTTCCGGCAATTGAATCCGCTGAATTTTTTCAAGTTTTTTGATACGGGACTGTACCTGGGCTGCATGGGATACCCGTGCCTTGAAACGGGCGATGAAGTTCTCTTCCTTGGCAAGCATCTCTTGCTGACGCCTGTGGCTTGCCAAAAGCTGTTTCATTCTGATTTCCCGTTCTCTGATATAAAAATCATAGTTACCGCCATAGGTGGTGGTCGTGTGGTTGGCCACCTCAACGGTTCGGAACACCACCCTGTTCATGAAATCATGGTCGTGGCAGGTCATCAAAAGGGCTCCTTTGAAGTCACTGATAAGCCAGTTTTCCAGCCAAATTATGGATTCCATGTCCAGATGGTTGGTGGGCTCATCCAGGAGCAGGACGTCGGGGCTGATGGTTAAGATTTTTGCCAGGGCAATCCGCATCTTCCATCCGCCGCTGAATGATTCCACGGGGCGTGTGTAGTCGGCAGGGCCGATTCCCAAACCCGTGAGGACTGTCTGGGCACGGGTTTCAAGATCATACCCGCCACGGTTTTCAAACGTTTCGGCAGCTTCCCCATATTCCCCAAGCAAAACTTCCATGGCAGTTTCATCCATGGGTTCTGCCATGGCAGCTTCCATCTCTTTCATTCTTTCACCCAGCATCACCACGTCGGATGCGCCGGACATCACTTCTGAGAGGGCAGATCCGCCGGCCATCTCCCCCACATTCTGGGAAAAATAACCGATTTTTATTTTTTTTGAACAGGAAATCTCTCCCCCGTCGGCATCTTCCTCTCCTGTGATCAGGCGAAATATTGTTGTCTTGCCTGTGCCGTTAGCCCCCACAAGCCCGATCCGTGTTCCGGGAAGAATCTGCAGGCTTGCATTGGAAAAAAGAATCTGAGATCCGTGCTGTTTTGATATTTTTGTAAGATGAATCATTTTATTGTCCGCAAAAATTCACAAAGTTACCATATTTGATGGTTAACTTGCAAGAAAAAGCAAAGTTAGCCCAGGGTGATTGCATGTAAACCGAGGGTTGAAAACCAAATTTGAGTCAACATATCCTATCTGGTGGTGTCCCTGCTATGTTTTTGTTTCTTGACTATTACAGGTAAACAATCTATTGAGAACCATTAGGAAACGATTTGTGCGGGAGCATGGAATCATGCTGAGAGGGGGAAGTCCCTGACCGTTCATGACCTGATCCGGATAATGCCGGCGGAGGGAACGAATTCACCATAAGCCATACTTTGATGATCAGGTATTATATGTCGAAGAGTGGTTTTTTTTTGGAGAAAGATTAATGAAAATTAAATTTGTATCGGCTGTTCTGGGGGTAATGCTCCTTTGTATTACAGGCTGTTCAAGTGATGCACCTGAAAAGGAAACTACTGCAGCACCGGTTGTGCTGCCCACCCTTACCATCATGACCCATGACAGCTTCAGTTTGAGCAAGACGGTTCTTGCCGCCTTTGAAAAGGCGATCAATGCCCGGGTGAAGATTTTAAAATCCGGAGATGCCGGGGAGGCCCTTAACAAGGCGATTTTGTCAAAAAATAATCCCCTGGCCGATCTCTTTTACGGGGTGGATAATACCTTTTTAAGCCGGGCGGTCACAGCTGATATTTTTGTTCCCTATGCCCCCAAAGGCATTGACCAGGTTGACCCGCGCCTGAAACTTGATCCGGAAAACCGCCTTATCCCCATGGATTACGGGGATGTCTGCCTTAATTATGATATCCAGTGGTTCAAGGATAAGAGTCTGGCACCGCCCGCCATGCTTGAGGATCTATTAAAGCCTGAATACAAAGGCCTTACCGTGGTACAAAATCCAGCCACCTCATCCCCGGGGCTTGCTTTTTTACTTGCCACTGTCAGCCGCTTTGGTGAGGAGGGGTATCTGGAATTTTGGGAAAAGCTTAAGGCCAATGATCTCCTTGTGAAAAACGGCTGGAAAGAGGCCTATTGGGGAGAATTTTCCGCAGCGTCTGAAGGGACCCGCCCCATTGTGGTCTCCTATGCATCCAGCCCGGCAGCCGAGGTCTTTTATGCGGAAACAAAGCTTGAACAGCCCCCCACCGGTGTGGTAATAGAAAACGGTTCCGCCTTCAGACAGGTGGAGTTTGCAGGGATTCTTAAGGGAACCAAACAGAGGGCCCTTGCCGAAAAGGCCATGGATTTCATGCTGTCAAATCAGTTTCAGGAAGATATTCCTCTTCAGATGTTTGTTTTTCCTGCCGGCAGGGCTGCTGTCCTGCCCGACCTGTTCAAGGCCCATGCCCGGATAACCAAAGTGCCGGCCAGTGTCGAACCTGAACGTATCAATACCCAGAGGGATGCCTGGATCCGGCAATGGACAGACACGGTTCTTCAATAAACAGGTTTAAACATCCTTACATGATGGCCGGGCTTGTCCCAGCTGTTTTTTTTCTCCTGTTTTATTTTTATCCCCTTGCAGGCATCTGTGTAAAAAGCTTTTTTGCGGACGGCAGGGTTGATTTCTCATTCCTGGATCAGATTTTCGGGTCCAGACGAATAGGAAAAATCATCTGGTTTACCTTCTGGCAGGCAGGTGTGTCCACCCTGCTGACACTGGCGGCGGCATTGCCCTGCTCCTTTGTCTTCTCCCATTATAGGTTCAGGGGTAAAAGGCTTGTCAAAACCCTGGCATCAATTCCTTTTGTTCTTCCGGCCGTAGTGGTGGCAGCCGCATTTCAGGCCTGTTTCGGACGTTCGGCCATCCTAGGGGTCACCATTGACCACCCCCTGGTTTTGATTTTCATGGCCCATGTGTTTTATAACTTCAGTGTAATGCTCAGGATCATTTCAGGCTTCTGGGCAACCCTCCAGGGGCGGATTGTTGAAGCGGCTGCCATTCTGGGGGCAGGACCTGCCCAGGTTTTTTTTCATGTGACCCTGCCCCTGCTCAAGCCTGCTATCTGGGCAGCCTGCGCCCTGGTATTCATCTTCTGCTTTTCCAGTTTCGGCATAATTCTCATTCTGGGCGGGCCCTCCTTTTCAACCATTGAAGCTGAAATATACCGGCAGGCCGCCCACCTGTTCAATCTGCCCGTGGCCTCATTTTTATCCCTGATTCAGATCTGCTTTACCC
>DAOWDR010000563.1 GCA_030638935.1 Desulfobacteraceae bacterium
CATGGCAACTAGCTGGATAAAAAAAACGGCTGCACCAATGAGCATGATTGCCTGGGGAAGCCATAAAGGTGTGTTGGTCAGGGTGCCCGAGGTGGATTCATACCGGATGGTGGATTTTACCATTTTAAACAGATACCACCATAGATATCCCATGAAAACC
The DNA here is from genome assembly GCA_030638935.1 of Desulfobacteraceae bacterium. GTDB lineage: Bacteria > Desulfobacterota > Desulfobacteria > Desulfobacterales > Desulfobacteraceae > NBML01. The sequence goes on from DAOWDR010000563.1 coordinate 161, forward strand.
GTGGTGATCCCAGTGGCCGCAAAGGTAATGAATCGGGCCGCTTTCTGGGGTAAAAATCCCAGGATCAATGTGATTCTGATATGGCCTTTTTCTTTAAGGCAGTAACCTGCCCCCAGAAAAATGATGGCAGCCAGGCCATAGGCACTATACTCATCTGCGATCAATGTTGTTTTTTGAAATAGATTCCAAATAAAAATTTCCACTAAAATTAAAAGTGCCATCAGTCCTAAAATTACAGCGGAAATTTTTGCCGTAAGGTCGCTTAAACTGTCTGCCAGTCTTACAATTTTATTCATGTATATCACCAAAATTCATGGTAGAGGGCCTTTTTTGGCCCTCTACCATGGGGCTTGACTTAAGTTAAGATAAGGTTCTAACGGCCTGTGATTTGGTAATATTGGCTGAGAACCGCCTGGGCGTCTGCTCCTGCTTTCTTTGCCCATTGGGCCCTTAATTTTTCACCAATTGCATTAAGCTCGGTGCGAAATTGGTTGCTGACCGGATCAATGGTCATCCCATTCTCTATCAGGGTGGCCCGGCTTTTCCGGTCCATGTCCCCGGCAAGATTCCACATGTCGTCTTCCATCTGGGTTGCAATTTCAAGGACGATTTCCCGGGTTTTTTTATCCAGTTTATCCCAGGCTGCCTGGTTAACATTTATCATGTTTACAGGACCCACAATATTGATGGGGGTAAAATATTTTAAAATTTCCCAGGCCTTTGCATCAACACCAGAGGGAGAAGAGGTGTACATGGAATCCAAAAGTCCTGCTTTCATGGCAGGATAAACTTCGGAAAAAGGCATTTTCCTGGCCGCAATGCCCGTGGCTTTTCCAAAGGAGAGGCCTGTTCCGTCATAAACCCTCATTTTCAATCCTTTTAAGTCGGCTTCAGACTGAACTTTGCGCTGGGTGTAAATGCCGGAAAAAGGCCAGATAGAGGTATAAAGGGTCATCTGGTTAAATCTTTTTAAATTTTTTGCATATACAGGTTTTGCAAGCTGATAAAGCAGGCGCTGTTCAAAGGCGTTGGTGGAGATAAAGGGCTGGGCAGTCAGGGCAAGTACCGGTGCATCCCCTTCAACCATACCAGTGGGAATTTCAGCCAGGGCAAGCTGGCCTTCGGCAACCGCTCTTAGCAGTTCAGGTCCTTTGAATCCCAGTGATGAACCCGGGTGCAGCACAATAGTCAGTTCTCCATTTGTTGCCTTGGCAACTTTGTCGGCAAACTTTTTTGCCCCCTGGGAGTGAAAATTGCCCGCAGGATAGTTCAGGTGCAGATCCCATTTGGTTTTTGCCATGGCATTGGAAAACAAGGTTAAAGAAAACATCATGCCCGTTAAAACAATCAATACTTTTTTCATCTTTTTCTCCTTATTGTGTGATCGTTCATCTTATAAGAGTTTGCACTCTTTAGACATCCCATCAGGATGTCATGAAAATAATGATTCGCTGCTTGAAAGTCAGTATATGATCTTCAATTAATTTTTTCAGCCCTGTCCCGTCTTTTTCCAAAAGTGCATCAATTATCTTTTCATGCTCCTGGAAGACTACATTGTAATGGGCTTCAATGGGTTTTTTGGGGTCTATGATATTATCGTAGGATAAATAGGAGAGCCGTTTGGCTTCGGTTCTGATATCTCCAACCGCCCGGACGAGAAATTCATTCTGTGAACATCGGGCAAAATTCATATGAAATTCATGGTTTGCCTCCACCAGCCCAAAGACATCATTTTCCTGGATGGCCTTTTGAACATTTTGGTTGGTGGTTTTCATTTTTTGGATGAAATTTGAACAATCCTTGTTAACGGCCAGGTCAACCAGGCCTTTTTCGATGAGGTTCATGCTTTCAAACATGGCCTTGGTATTCTGCAGGGTAATGGGGCGGACAATCACACCTCTCTTCGGGTGGGATTCCACCATTTTTTCGCCATGGAGCCTGACAAGGGCTTCTCTTATGGGAGTTCTGCCGATACCCAGATCTTCCACAAGCTGGTTCTCTTCAAGGTGCTGGCTGGGTTGGTATTCCAGACAGATTATTCTTCTGACAATGGTTTCATAGGCTGTAACAGCCAATGGCTGTTTGGGGATTTTTTGTTTTTTTGATCTATTATTCAAACCGTATAAAAATCCTTTTTACTATGTTTTTTGCCAAGATAAAAATATACTTGACATAGATTCAAAATATATGTCAAGTATATTTTGAAAAAAATGCGTTCAAATCCCATGGATAACAACAGTTTAAACCAAAGAATTAAAATTGGATAAAAGGAGAAACTTCAATGGGCGATAAAACCTATACCATCACATCCCCGGTAATGGGAACTTTTTACAGATCTTCTGCACCCGGGGAAAAATTTCTTGTGGAAGAGGGTCAGGCCATCACCCCATCGGATATCATCTGTGTGATTGAATCCATGAAAATTTTCACAGAACTTCGCAGTGAGCAGGCAGGCATCATCAAAAAAATTCTAGTGGAAAACGAAGACCCTGTCATGAAAAACCAGGCATTGATAGAGATTGAGCCCAATTAAGATCAACCAATAAAAGACCCATGGGGGGAACCATGTTATTTAAGAGGGTATTAATAGCAAACAGGGGAGAGATCGCCTTAAGGGTCATCCGTGCCTGCAGGGAAATGGGGATTGAAACGGTTGCAGTTTTTTCAGATGCAGACAAGGAAAGTCTGCATGTAAGATATGCGGATACAGCCGTAAATATCGGTCCGGCTCTGAGCAGGAAAAGTTATTTAAACATGGACCGTATAATTGCTGCGGCAAAAGAGACAAAAGCCTGCGCCATCCATCCCGGATATGGGTTCCTTTCGGAGAATGCCGATTTTGCAAGGGCCTGTTTTGATAATGAGATAACCTTTATAGGTCCCTCGGCCCAAACCATTGCAATGGCCGGTGACAAGTCCGCCGCCAGACAGACCTTAACTGAACTTGGTATTCCTGTTATTCCTGGGAGCGACGATATTGTTTCATCCGGGGATGGATGCACCATTGCCGACCAGGTAGGGTATCCTGTTATATTAAAGGCGGCAGGCGGCGGCGGCGGCCGGGGCATGAGAATTGCCAATAATTCCGGGGAACTTATGGCAGCTTTTTCCATTGCTTCGGGGGAGGCAAAAGCAGCCTTTGGAAACTCCGATTTATATCTTGAAAAATATATTGAGAAACCCCGCCACATTGAGATTCAGATTTTAGGGGACAGCCATGGCAATTATATCCATTTGGGGGAAAGGGAGTGCAGTATCCAGATGAGATATCAAAAGCTAATAGAAGAGTCTCCCTCCTGTTTTGTCGATGAAAACCTTCGTAGAAAACTTTGTGAAACAGCCATTAAGGTTGCAAAATCAATCCAATACACCAACGCTGGAACCATGGAGTTTTTAGTCGATAAAGACAAAAATTATTATTTCATGGAAATCAATGCAAGGGTCCAGGTGGAACATCCGGTCACAGAGCTGGTCACAGGGGTTGATATTGTGGAGCAGCAGATTTTAATTGCCGCAGGAGAAACCCTTAAGATTAAACAAGATGATATTCACCTCAATGGTTGGTCCATGGAATGCCGGATCAACGCCACAGATCCCAGCGACAATTTCATGCCTTCCCCGGGTGAAGTTGAATCTGTCATTTTCCCCGGGGGCCCGGGGGTTCGAATCGACACCCATATCCATGACCGGTACATGGTCACCCCGTTTTACGATTCCCTTATTGGAAAGCTTATTGTCTGGGCCAAGGACAGACCTTCTGCCATCAGTCGCATGAAAAGGGCATTGGCGGAATTTGAGATCACGGGCATTGAGACCACCATCGGGTTTTATAGAAAGGTGTTTGAAAATCATAGCTTCCAAAAGGGAGACATTGACACCCATTTTCTGGACACCATGGAATAAAACAACCCTGTCACCTTGGAGATGCCAGGAATTGCTGGTGGGCAATCATCATTTTGATTTCACCATAATCATAACCCTCTCCCAGTTCGTTTTTTGTCTGGGTCAGTGAATTATGGGAGGCCGAGGCAAGGGTTTCGCCAATGGCCTGTTGTTTTTCCGGTGAAAGCAATTTGTTGATATCCAATTGGCCGGTTTTAATAAAAAAACACAGATGACTTTGGATGGTGGATTCAACCAGTCCTCTTTTTTCTGCAATCCCCGGAAGGGACATTCCCTCATTGAACAGATCAAAACTGGTTTGCTTGGTGTCCCCGGGGACTGCTTTTTTGGGGGCAGGTAGTTTTTTACCAGATTCTTTTTTCTCCGGCACTGCTGGGGGCGGCAATATCACATCTTTGATTCCGTGTTTTTCCCGATGGGCCACAACCATTTCCAGAAGTTCCCCACCGTATTTTTCCATGGTTTTCTTGCCGATCCCCGGGATTTTCTTCAGATCTGTCCGGTTGTCGGGCAGGCAGACCACGATCTGGATCAATACCCGTTGATGTAATACCTGAAAATGGGCTATGCCTTCTTCCTTGGCCTTGCGGGACCGCCAGTCTTTCAGTTGTCCGAATAATTCAGGATGTTCAATATCTGACTCTGCATAGGCAGGGGGCTGGGATTTTTTTATTTTTTCCGGGATAAATTTTATTTCAGCCTGGGATATTGCTCCCAGGTAATCGGTCGGCGAAAACTGATTTTCACAGCATTTTATGCCGGCCAGTTTAATGGCAATTTCTTTTTTAAGGTTTTCAAGGCAGGTGCCTATTTTCTTGCCCAGTTCCTTGTTGTCGGTTTCCAGGCGTAATTTCTGCACAATATCATCAAAATTCAGGGTGAATTGATCCTGGAACCAGGTTGATGCCTTGCTGATCCGCTCCAAAACATGGGGATCGGATTCAGGGAGATTGCCATCCTCAAAAATGCCCTTTAGCTGGAGGTTGAATTTTTTGCTGATCCTGAAAATATTTTTTTCAGCCCTTTCTTTTACCAGGGCCATATCGGCCCCTGATATTTGAACCAATTTGGCACTCCCCAGCAACAGGCGGGTCAGATAGTTCAACCGGTTTTCCAGGGTTTGAAAATCAAAACCATCCAGCAGCAGGTGCTGCTGGTATTCGATTCGGGCTGTCTGGAGCAGGCTGTCCGAGGGCTGGTTTTGTCTGATTTTTTCATCAAAGCCAAGGACGGCTTCATCTGTTTCAATGCCATGGGGGGGGATGGGGGCGCTGAGAACCAGCCCTTCCAGGGTTTTGCAGCGGCTCAAGGCAACATAAACCTGACCATGGGCAAAGGCTGATTTTGCGTCGATGATGGCCTTTTCAAAGGTCAGGCCCTGGCTTTTATGGATGGTGATGGCCCAGGCCAGTTTCAGGGGGTATTGTTTGAATTTGCCGATGACCTCCTGTTTAACTTCCTGATTTTCCTGGTTAAGAGTGTAGCGTATGTTTTCCCATTCAACCTGTTCCACCATTATCCCGTGGGAATCTCCCGGGCAGATGACACAAATGCTTTGGTTGGAAATGGTTTTTATTTTACCAATTTTGCCATTGTAATATTGTTTTTGGGCAGAAGGATCATTACGAAGAAACATTACCTGTGCCCCCTCCTTGAGCAGAAGGGTGCCCGGGGTCGGATAGATATGCTCTGAAAAATCTCCGGAAATTTCTGCTGTAAACTGATACTGTTTTTCGGCCAGGGCAGAAAGCCGGGTCAGATTCATGGATTCCGCATTGCGGTTGTGGGTGGTCAGGGTAATATATCCCTGGTCATCCCCGGGTATAAAATTTTGAATATAACGTTGGTTCAGCTCTGTAGCTGCTTGTCCCTCAAGCCGGTTGTCCCTCACCTGGTTGAGCAGTTTTATAAAATGGGTGTCAGATTGGCGATAAATATGGGTGAGTTCAATGGTATGAAATTGGGTTGCTTCCAGGGCATGGCTGGAAAAAAAATAAACCGACTCATAATGCTGTTGCAACAATTGCCATTCATCCTGTTTTGCCACCGGGGAGAGCTGGTGCAGGTCGCCGATCATCAGCAGCTGGACACCGCCAAAGGGCTGGTTATTACGGCGATGGCGGCGCAATACCGCATCTACTGCATCAAGCAGGTCTGCCCGGACCATGCTGATTTCA